>CAZHPP010000001.1:0-36832 GCA_964534535.1 uncultured Victivallales bacterium
GAAGAGAACTTTCGAGGCTTTGCGAGAAAGCGGCGAGAAAAAATTCGAGCCGTCGCCCCCCGACGAGCAGTAAGGCCGCATCCTTTTTGCGGCCGCCGGATCCGGGAAGGCCGCGGACATGGAACGAAACACGGATGGCATGCAGAGATTTTTCCCTTTGTATTTATCTTGGAAGATTTGTTTTCCGGAGCCGTACCTGCCGCGTTTCAAAAAAACAGTAATGCTTTTTCGCCGGGAAACTTGATTTTTCCATGGAAAGCTGTATTTTACTTATCATAAGAAAACAATTCGGAGAACCAAATTATGCCGGAAGCATCGAATCGGACGGCCGGAACGGCCGGGCAGGTCATCGCCATTTTCACGAAGATTTCACGCACGGCGCTGATCGTGAGGGGCATCCTCTTTATCGTATTCGGACTCCTTGTCCTTGCAAATCCAAACGGATTCTTCAAGATTCTCACAATAGCGGCCGGAATCGTCATCCTGCTGGAAGGCGCGGTCCTTCTGACAGCCGCGCTGAACGGACCGGCCGGGTCGGGAAGAATTCTGCGGATCGTGCTTGCAGTTCTGGTCCTGCTGTTCGGAATCGCGGCGCTGACCGTTCCTCTGCAGGTCGACAAACTGTTCGCCGTGGTCCTGGGAATCTGGCTCGCGGCGGGGGGAATTGAAGGACTTGCCGCGCTTTCCGCGGCAGGCCGGGCCAGGACCATGGCAGTCGTTTCCTCCCTGATTGCGCTCGCGGCCGGAATCGTTCTGATCGTCCTGCCGTTTGCGGGGATTACCGCGATCGGATGGATCATCGGACTTCTTCTGATTTTCGCCGGGGCCTTCCAGTCCGCGGCCGGAATGGCAATGAAAGCTTAACCCACCGGAGAATTTCTCCATGCCCGATTCTGAAGACAAGATCAAACTCAGCGACCTGATCGGGGACCGCTTCGCCGTCATCGGTGGAAAACCTTCCAAACTCGAAGTGATCTCCGAGCTCGTCGGCATGATGTTGGACGTGGAGGGAATGGCCTCCCGCGACGATCTGGAATGGGGCGTGCTTCACAGGGAAAGCATCCTGAGCACCGGAATCGGCAACGGGATCGCCGTGCCGCACGCCCGTCTTGACACGCTTGACGGCGCATGGTGTTCCGGGGCGCTCATTCCCGGGGGAATCCCGGACTACCAGACTCCGGATTCCCAGCCCGTCCGTCTGGTCTTCCTGATCGTCTGCGGCGGAGAGCAGAGGGCGCTCCATCTGAAGATTCTCAGCGTGGTGGGTTCCCTGTTCTTCGACGGCCGGCTCAAGGCCGCCTTCCTCGCCTCGCCGGAAAAGAACAGCTGTCTGCAGATCCTTCACCGCGCAGAAAACATCTGAGGTTTTTTATGAACTTTCGCGAATGCACTGACAAACTGAGAAAATATCCGACCGCCGCGGCCGTGCTCGTGTTCGCGGCTCTTTTTTCCATCCTGCTGGTTCCGTCCCTGTCCCTGCGCCTGCCCGCATTTTACATGCTGTGGGCGCTCGGAATCCTGCTGGCCGCCCAGATCTGGTTCTGTTTCCGGGAGGATGTCTCCTACAAGGTTTCCGGGATCGTCCCGGCCTGGATCGAACTCGGAATCGGCTTCCTGTTTCTGGTTTACGGACAGTCGCGTGACATCAGCCTTTTCTTCGTGATTCTGGCCGTGAGCTCCTATGCGGGCGGCATAATCTACGGACTCAAGATGATCGCTCCGCTCGGTCTGCTTCTGGTCGCCGCTCCGTACCTGCAGCAGTGCGACCAGCTCCTGAATCAGGCGTTGGGAAGTCTGTTTTCCCTTTTCCCCGCCCACGGTTCCGGGGGGGCCGTAGTCCTGACGATCGCGAAATCCTATGAGCCGAGCGCTTTCCTGTATGCGCTTCTCGGAATGCTCCTGGCCGCGTTCGCCGTCACCACGTTCTGCTACCGGACGGTCTGGTCGAGGATCTTCGCGTATCTTCCGGTGTTTCCGCTCTATGTCGCCGCGATGTTCGTTTCCTGGCTGATCCTCCGGGGCGGATCGACCGCGGGCGGCCGGGCGTGGGTGGTTACGGGAATGTGCGTCCTTGCGATTCTTCCCATGCTTTTGTTCGGGCTCCGGAACCTCAGAATGGAACGTGCAAAACAACAGAAAGCCGCAATATGAAAAATAAACTTGTCTGGAAATTTGTTCTGCTGTTCGTTTCCTGCATTCCGTTCCTGCTTCTGCTGCCGGAATGGCTGCCGGGGCTGCCGTGGTTTGATTCCGCATTCATGGTCCTTTCCGCGCTCCTGCTGGGATTCCTGGTCTGGCGGCGGCACAAGGAGGCGCTCTCCCACGACTGGTACGGCCTTCTGCTGGCGGTTCCCGCGGCGGCCGCCGCGCTGGTTTCCTTCCTGATGATGCGGGGCGGGCATGTGCACACGGAGCTGTTCCTTGCGGGCGGCACGGTGCTGTTCGGATTCGGGATGCTGTGGGTGCTGTTCGGATGGCGGCTGTTCTATCGGCTGTTTCCCGTGCCGCTGCTTCTGATGCTCAGTTTCCCGACCGACATGGCAAAAGATTATTTTCCGGGGATCACTCCGCAGTGGAAGTTCGCAATCGCCGCCGCGCTCTGCATTTACGCATTGTTCGCGCTGCTGACCGATTTCAATCCGATCCGCAGGCGCACGGCGTTCTTTGCCGGCGGAGTCATTCTTTACGCACTGCTGTTTGCGGCTGTCTGAACAGCCGCTGGGGGGAAAAACAATGAGAAAAAGCACATCTGTTTCGCAGAACATTCCGCGGTCCCGCATCGACGGACTCACGCAAAACGGCCCATTTTACATTTTGTTTCATCGAAAAACAGGAGCTGAAATTTCATGAAAGTCAGGGAAACTGCGGAAGAACGAAAATTCGCCGTCTTGTTCAAGAACATTACGGCCAGATACGGCGTCAGGAACGTCGCAATGGCAAAAAAACTCGGAGTGACCAGCCAGTATATTTCCAAGCTTTTCCGGGGAACCACGCTCCCCAGCCGCGAACAGATGGACAGCATTCTCGAACTGCTTGGTCCGGCCGGGGTCTCCAGCGAGGAAATGCGTTCCCTCATCAGCTGTTTCATCGAGGACAAGACCGGGTATTTCTACGAACTGCCCGATCTTCAGTTTTCCGCCCGGACCCAGCTGGAGCGGAAACTCCTTTCCGACTTCCGGATGCTTTCTTCCGCGAACAAGAAGAGCATGCTGGCCGAAATCAACCGTCTGCTGATTGATTCCCTCAAGGTCTGACCAGTCCGTATTTCCTGAAAAAGTCCGTCTTTTCCGGGAGGATGAATGCAATGATCCGTCCTGTCCGGAAGACTCGCCTTCCCCCTGAGAATGTGAAATCCGGAAGCCCGCTGCAGAGGTCCAGTTCGATCGTCTGATCTCCGGAAACATCGCCCGGCGATTCGCAGAACACGCAGCATTCGCCCGGTCTGATGCCCAGCCCGAAATCGCTGTAATCCGTGCACCAGTCCGGCTGCATGACTGCAAAATAGCGGTAGGGCCCCGGGAACTGCGGCTTCAGCGTGAACTTCACTACGCATCCCTCCTTTCCGCCCTCCCAGGCCGCGGCTCCGTACTCCATATCCCAGTTATACGGGACCTGTTCCGTTTCGACGCTGGAAAGAATGCCGTCGGCGTCCCAGGAATACCCTGTGTATTCGATCTCCACTTCAAATCCGGCGGAACGGAATCCCCTGCAGGCCGGCGCGAACGTTCCTTCCGGCGCATTCACGGTTCCGGCTCCGTTTTCCGCCAGCATCAGCGGATGCCACGAATCCAGTTCCATCAGCCGGAAGATATTCTGAAAATACCGCATGTCAAGGAAGGAGGCCGACCACGGAAACAGATGGTCGATCGTCTGCGTCTGTTCGTATTTTCCCAGACGGTCCTTCCCGAACCAGGGAAACCAGCCGAACGATTCCGCCGCATGCTGTTCCCAAAGCGTCTGAGAGGCGGAACGGGTCCTGTGAATCTGCGGATACCGTGCCGGCGCGGTCGAATTCATGTTCCGGAGCGTGACGGCGGAACGGCCGTCCTCCGGAGTCTGGAGCCACGGAAAGGACATGTCTTCCATGGCAAGAAGTCCGAAGGCAAGGTAAATGGTCCCGAACCATGTCGACTTGAGCTGTTCGAACGGAACCGGGTCAGCCTCCAGCGTGGAGGCAAACCACTGCGGAAGGGCTCCGTGACTGCGGACGGACCGGAATTCCAGCAGTTCCACCGCTGCATCGCGCAGGGCCAGCCATCCCGGCTGCGCGGGAATGAAATTCAGGTCCATCGGATCCACCTGTCGCTGATCCGGACCGGTCCGTACTGGATCTGGTCGATCCGCACGACTCCGATCAGGGCGAGCGGGATCACGGTCATCTGCGGATCGCCGTACGGCTGAGTTTCCGTGGCCGGATTCAATTCCCCGGGACGGTCGGCAAATCCGGTGGAATACCGGAAGGCGGATTCCCAGTAGCGGATGATCAGACAGAGATACGTCTCATAGTCTGTTCCCGCGTGAAATGCGTTCACCCATGCCTCCGGCAGCGCAATATCCCCGAACCGGGAAACGGTCTGGACGTTTTCCATTTCCTCGGACCCGAAAAAGACCGGATTGAAGTTCTGACCGGTGTTGTTGTGAAAACGGCTGTTGCCGACCCGCACCGTTGTTTCGGAACTGAACCAGACGGAGAACGGTCCCGTGCCGCTGTCTTCGCCCTCGCGGGGAAGAGCCGGATACGTCTTCCTTCCGGCGGAAAGATTCCGCTTCCATTCCGCAGCGGAGCGGACTGCGGCCACCGCCGCAGGAGTCGCTTCCAGAAAACGCGCCATGGGTCACACTCCCCTTTCCGGGAATTTCAGAACTCCCCAGGAACATCTGCGTTTTTCCCGGAAGGACAGAATCTCCGGGCTGAGTTTCGATCCGTACTGATCTGTCTTGAGCGCCCCTTGGCCGTTGAGCCACATCTCATAATCGACGGGCGCGCTCCAGCGCACGTCCGGCTCACTGGAAAACCATGCGCCGCCGAAGGAATATCTCCCATTGCTGGTCGAATTCCTCACGGCATACTGAATCCGCTGCTGCTGGCCTTCCTGAATAAAACAGACGCTTTTATCCGGAAACCGCCGCAGAAATCCGTGCGGATTCAGCTCAAGGCGGGCCTCGATCAGGACATCGTCGGAATTTTCCAGAGACTTTGCGGAAAGCGAACGGATCAGCCCCTTTTCCGTCCCGACCGCCATGCCGCAGACCCGAAGCGGTCCCGCATTCACCGTGTCCGCATATTCCTGAATCCAGTCCGGATTGAAATACCGGAGATAGTAGGAAAACCCCAGAATTACGCTCATCTGAACGGTATTTGCCTGAATTTCCGTGCCTGCGGAGGACACTACCGGGCGGGTCGGATTCCCCTCGGAATCCGTTTCGTCGTAAGAAAACTGAAACGGCACGACCGTCTCCGCAGAGGACACGGAAACGTGAAACGCCTTTCCAATCGGAAGATCCTTCGAATCGGCGCTTCCGCCGTAATCGGGTTCTGTATATTCGCACCGGACGGTGGAAAGTGTCTGGTTTCCGCTGCGCTTCGGCGAAATTTCGATCTTCGAACATTTCAGTTCGGGGAGTTCCGGAAAGGAATCGCCCTCCTTCGGGAAGTTGTTGTGACGGAACAGGTCCGCCGGGCTTTCGCCTTCCGAACTCAGGAAGAGAAAGCTCCGGACGGCGCTTTTCCTGCCCGACTCCACGGTAATTCTTCCGCAGACGCTGCCTTTGCATGTGACCGCCATATAAAATCTCCTGTGTTGACTGCCGACGGCGCCCCGTGTCAACCGGAACCGGCCCCGCCCCCCTGCATTTTCGCGTTTTTTTCATGCGGCGCATGCGGAAAACCGTAAATTCTGCGGGGCAGATTTCCAACAAAATTCAAGTTCAACTTGAAATCTGTATAACATTGTGATACTTTATGAGCGGAGTTCTGCAATCAGGGGAGGCTCGACAATGATTCACAGAGAAATTCAGGCACAACTGAAGAAACTGACCGGAATGTATCCGGTCGTCACCATTACCGGCCCGAGACAATCCGGAAAGACTACGCTGGCAAAGATGACATTTCCGGATTACCGATACGTCAGTCTGGAGAATCCCGATGTGCGGCAAATGGCCGAGACCGATCCAAGAGGTCTTTTGAAAAGCTATGCGCCTCCGGTGATCTTTGACGAAATCCAGCGGGTGCCGACTCTTCTGGGGTATCTCCAGACAATTGTCGATGAGAAGAAAGACTGCGGACAATACATTCTGACCGGCAGTCATCAGCCGATGCTGAGCGAAGGGATTTCACAGTCGCTGGCCGGACGAACCGGAATTCTGCGGCTGCTTCCGCTTTCCATCACCGAGCTTTCCGCAGCCGGGATCGCCATGGAGCACGATCAATACATCAGCAAAGGGTTCATGCCGAGACTTTATGACTCTCCGCTGGATGCAAAGAATCTTTATCGCGACTACTTTTCCACCTATGTGGAGAAGGATGTGCGCATGATGCTGAATGTCAAGAATCTCGGGGCTTTTGAAACTTTTGTAAAACTGCTGGCCGGACGGATCGGGCAACTGGTTAATCTGTCATCGCTGTCGGGAGAGATCGGAGTCTCCACGACAACGCTCAGGGAATGGCTCTCCGTGCTGGAGGCAAGTTTCATCGTCTGTCAGCTTCCCTGCTACTATGAAAATTTCGGGAAACGGCTGGTCAAAAGTAAAAAACTCTATTTTTCCGAAGTCGGGCTTGCCGCGTGGCTTTTGGGAATCGAGACGCCGGAGCAGGCGATGCGTGATCCTCTGTTTGGCGGACTTTTTGAAAACATGGTCGTCATGGAAGCCATGAAGACCAGATTCAATGCAGGGGAGTTGCCGAACCTCTATTTTCTGCGGGATTCGCAGGGACTTGAGGCCGATCTTGTCTATCAGAAAGATCACAGCACGCTGATCCCGGTCGAAATTAAAAGCAGTATGACCTGGAATCGGGATTTTTGCAGAAATCTTCTGAAGCTGCGAAAACTTTCCGATAAATTCACCCCCGGTTATGTAGTTTATGCAGGCAGTCTGACGCCGGAAATTGAAGGAATTCGATTCCTGAATTTTAGAAACACGGCCTCTTTTGTGAAAGAGTCATAACCGACTGCCGGCATTCCGCCGTTTTCCGGAAAACGGGCTTTCATTTTCGGAATTCTGCTGTATAGTTCGTACCGGAGGCTGGAACCATGAAGATCCTGCAGATACTGACCGAACTCGAACCGGGAGGCGCCGAACGCGTGGTGCTGAATCTTTCCCGGGGGCTCGTTGCGCACGGGCACACCGTGGCGCTCGCCGTGCTCAAGAATCCGCCCGTCTGCAAGGCGGTCGAGTCCGAATTTCTCAAGCTGGGAATCCATCCGTTCTGCGCCGGACTCTGCGGGCCGGCCGATCTTTTCCGGATTTTCGAGCTGCGGAAAAGGCTCCGCGCCTTTGCGCCTGACGTGGTCCACGCCCATCTGATGCACCCGAACCTGATTTCCCGGCTCGTCGTGCCGGGGTCGGGCGCACGCCTTATCAACACGGTCCACATCTCCGAACGCCGCCCCGGAAAACAGGTCTATTTTCTGCTGGACGGGCTCACCTCCGGACTCTGCGGCGCGATCACGGCCGTTTCCAAAGCCTCCGCCGCGTTCCACGAGTCGAAAATCCACCTTGCGCACGGCTCGATCCTCGTGGTTCCCAACGGCTGCGACCCCGTCCCGAGAAAATCTCCTGCTGAACTTGCCGAGGCGAAAAACCGCTGGCAGGTCAACATGTGCGACAAGCTGATCGGCTGCGTCGGAAGGCTTGTCCCGCAGAAGGGGTTCGACCTCATGATCCGCACCTTCCGCCAGCTTTCCACGCTGATCCCGAAGGGCCGCACGTGGGGAGTCGTGATCCTGGGCGACGGTCCAGAGCGTGAAACGCTGCGGAATCTCGCCTCCTACAACACCTTCGGGAACATCATCTTCAAGCTGCCGGGATTCGAGCCGGAAGCCGCTTCGCTCGCCGATGCGTTCGACGCGTTCGCGATGCCCTCCCGCTACGAAGGCTACGGGCTCACCATGGCCGAGGCGCTCAATCTTGGCCTGCCCGTCGTCTACAATCCCGTCGATTCGCTCCCCGAACTCTGCGAAGGCTATCCCTTCGCCTTCAGGGCCAATTTCTTCCGGCGGGAAAACGATTCCGCCACGGCGGCCGCGCTCGTCAAGGCCGTCAACCTCGGACGCACCGCCCCGAAAACACTCTTCACCAACGAGCAGATGGTGGAGGAATACCTTAAAATCTATGGAAACCCACATGACGGAACCCAGCATTGACTCCCTTCATTTCGTCGGCGTCGGCGGAATCGGCATGAGCGCCCTCGCACAGATGAGCGCCTCCCTCGGAATTCCCACGACCGGAAGCGACCGCGCCGCGGACGCCCCCGAAAACGCCAGAATCTTCAACGCGCTCCATGCCAAAGGGGTGCGCGTCTTCCCGCAGGACGGCTCCCGCTTCGCAATCCGGCCGTTTCCCTCCGCGCTTGTCTATTCGACCGCGATCGAGGAGAGCAATCCCGATTTTGCCGCGGCGAAAGGCATTCCGCGCCTTCACCGCTCCCTGGCCATGAAAATGCTCGTGGAACGTTCCGGAGCCGACATCTTCGCCGTCACCGGAAGCTGCGGCAAGACCACCGTCTCCGCCTGGCTCGCCGAAGCGCTCGACAGGATCGGCGCAAAACCTTCCATGATCTCCGGCGGACTCGCCGAGCATTTCGCCCGGAACGGCTTTGCCGGAAACTATCACCAAGGCGAAGGAAAACTCTGCGTGCTGGAAGCCGACGAAAGCGACAAAAGTCTGCTCAACTACACTCCGGTCCACACGATTGTGCTCAACATCGGGACCGACCACTATTCGAGGGAGGAGCTCGCACGCGTCTTCCGCGAATTCATCCGCCGCACAAAGCGCACCGCCGTGCTGGAGCCTTCCGTGCTCGAAGCCGTCGGCGGGGACGCCGTCAGCGGGATTGAAACTTCGCTCTTCTCCGCCGATCCGGCCGCGCCGGAAACCGTCGGAAAGTTCCATGTGTTCCGGGCGACGGACTATGAGGCGGGAAGCGGCGGAGTCTTTGCGTCCGTCGACGGTTTCCGGCTCCGGCTCGCCGCGCCCGGGCTTCACAACGCCGCGAACGCGGCCGCCGTTTATGCCGCGCTCCGCAATCTGGGATATGCCGCCGCGGAAAGCGCGGAAGCCGTCTCCGGATTTTCCGGGGTCTGGCGCCGCTTCAATTTCGCCGGAAAGACCGCTTCCGGCGCACAGATTTACGACGACTATGCGCACAACGTGGAAAAGATCCGCTCGTGCATCGACTCCGTCCACGCGGTTGCGCACGGAAAGGCCGTCTTCGTCTTCCAGCCGCACGGATTCAAACCGTTCGCCTTCATGCGGGAGGAACTGTTCCCGGAACTTGAAAAGGTCCTGCGCCCCGGCGACGTCTTTGCGTTCCTTCCGGTCTACTACGCGGGCGGAACCGCCGCGTTCTCGCCGACATCGGACGAAGTCGCCGCTGAATATTCCGCCAGGCACCCCGGACGCTATCTCCTGTTCCGGGACCGCGCCGAAGCCGCGAAATACATCGCGGAAAACACGGAATCCGGCGGCGCTGCGGCGATCATGGGCGCACGAGACAATTCCCTTTCCGCCTGGGCGAAATCCCTGGCGGGGAAATAACCGGCGAGGCCCCCCGTGAGCGACACCGCACTCGTCCATTACTGGCTGACCAACATGCGCGGCGGCGAAAACGTGCTTGCAGAACTCTGCGGGCTCTTTCCGGACGCCGATATTTTCACCCATGCCTGCGCCCGTTCAAAGATGCCGGGAAAGATTCTTTCCCACAAGATCACGGAAACATTCATCGGCAGACTTCCCGGAGCGCATTCGGGCTGTCAGAAATATCTGCCGCTCATGCCGCTCGCGCTGAAGCGGCTCGACCTTTCCGGATACCGTCTGATCATTTCCAGCGAATCGGGCCCGGCCAAGGGCTTCCGCAAGCCGGCAGGCGCCTTCCACGTCTGCTACTGCCACACGCCCATGCGCTATCTCTGGGACATGTATGACGACTATTACCGCGCTGCCGGATTCGCCGGGAAGCTCGCCATGCGGATTTTCCGGGATCCGCTCCGCAGGTACGATCTCGCCTCCGCGGACTCCGTCGACCGCTTCATTGCCAACAGCGAGTTCGTGGCGGAACGCATCCGGCGGATTTACGGCCGGGATTCAACCGTGATTCATCCGCCTGTCGACACCTCGTTCTTCCAGGCCGCCCGCGAGCCGAAGGAAGATTATTATCTGTTTGCCGGACAGCTGATCGGGTACAAGCGTCCCGACCTGGCCGCCGCCGCATGCCGCCGCATGAACCGGAAACTTGTATTCGTGGGCGACGGTCCCATGCGCCGCATGCTGGAACGCCCCGGCGATCCGCTGATCCGGTTCACGGGCAGGGTTGAGCACGAGGGACTGCGGAAACTTTACGCGGGAGCAAAGGCGCTGATCTTCCCCGGAATTGAGGACTTCGGAATCGTTCCGCTGGAAGCCCAGGCCGCCGGAACGCCGGTTATTGCACTCGGGAAGGGCGGCGCGCTGGAAACCGTCGTGCCGGAGAAAACCGGAATTTTCTTCCCGGAACCGGCCGTCGAATCCCTTTGCGGCGCAATCGAACAGTTCGAATCGATGAAATTCGAGGATTCCGTCCTGCGGAAGAATCCGGAACGTTTTTCCTGCGCCGTATTCGACCATAAATTCATGGACTTCATCCGGGAGGTTTGCCCAATATGAGATTTTTATCCGTCTGTGTGCTGGCGCTGGCCGTGAGCGTTTCCGCCGCGGCGCAGAGTTCCGCCCCCGATCCGGCGCTCGGCGCCAAGCTGACTTCGCTCGGACTCTATCCGAAGACGAACGCCCGCGGCGACTGGGAAATCGTGCTGCGGACCGCTCCGAACCGGACTCTTCTGATCACGGTCGAATCGAAAAAACTTTTCTCCATGCACACGGAATGGCGGATGGTTTACGGCGGATTCAGGATCAAGCCCTCGGAACAGACGTACCTCTCCCTGCTGGACGCAAACCGTTCCTCCAAGCTGGGAGCCTGGGAAATCGCGCCCGACCGCAAGTTTGCGGTCTTTACCTGCCGCGTGCCCGCGGATGCCCCGCCCGCCGTGCTGGCCGCGTGCATTGACGCCGTCGCGTCGGCCGTGGATTCCAAGTCTGCCGCACTCGGCGGCAAATGATTGCTTCAGCGCTGCCGGCGAAGTGAACGCAAATCCGAACCTGCACCGCGTGCAGCGGGAGTGTTCCGGAACTCAGTTCAGCTTCCAGCTTTTTGCGGGGACGCCGTCGAATTCGGAATCCGTGGTGTTCACGCGGATTCTGACTCCGTTTTCATAGGCTGTGTCGTAGAATCCGGGCACCGGCTCATGGAACGAGTCGAACGGCACCGTCTGGAGCTTCAGCCTGTTGAAGCAGAGGTCGTAGGCGGGCTTCACCAGTTCGATGGATTTCCTGTAGTCGCCGCCGTTTCCGCCGTTGTTCCGGTATGAGACTTCCATGCACGGCCTCGCCCCGAACGCCAGCTCGCGGAGCTGTTCCAGATGGACATCCTTGTAATGATGCACCCAAATGTTCTGATAGAGGATCAGTCCATGAATGGCGGCATGGAAGAAAGGCACAGAATACGGATCAAGTCTGCGGAAGTTTTCAGGCGCCAGATTGTACCGATCCGAATTTTTCTCCGGACAGAAGAGGTGTCCGCACTCGTCAATGAAGGGTAGAACGTAGGATGTAAGGTTTTCAATGGAGACCGCGCCGTAGAGGGCGCGCGGAATCTCCGTGATTGACGCCAGAGCCAGGGCAAACTGCTTTTCATCGGCGGGGTGGTTCGGTGAATCGCAGCGGAAAAGCGGGGTGGACTGGGAGTCAAGATAATAATGCCCGTTGAATCCGAGTTCGCGAATGCGCTGGAATTCATATCCGGAACGGCGGATGTAGGCGGTCGGACAGGATCTGTAAGTGAATCCGCCGCAGAGCAGAGAGCCGCCAACGGGACCTCCGCCTGGAACCCTTGCGGCCAGGGATTCGAATTCCGGGGTATTGGCGCGGATGTCTGTGGCGTTGTCGTGCGGGACGATTTGATATCCCAGCGCCGCTGCGTGCTGAATCAGGTGTTTCAGGGCCTCTTCGCCGCCGATGGAGGGTTCCACAGGGAAGTGAACGGGATATGCACCGTCGTGTCCGCCGAGGTTCCAGCCGACCAGGGTGACGACGGACCGTTCGATGCCGGATTTTTTCATGGTGTCGAGAATCTCCTCCGCTTCCCGGCAGGAGGTATGCACAACAACGGGGGAAGCACCGTCAAAAGAGGGCTTCTTGTCCGCCATGAAAATCTTGATCCGCAGCGCGTCCGCCGAATAGTTCAAGACGGGATTGTTCTCCGCGCGTTCTGCAAGACGGCCGACGCCGCGGTCCTGAAGATGTTTTCGGTAGAGGACGGCGAAGGCTCCATAGTCGGCCCGCCCGGGAATTCTGTGATACGAAATGCACCGGTCCTCGGTCGAAACGGAATCGTACGGATTCCTGCGGAAAACAAACTCTCCATAAAGTGAATTGATGCCGTTTCGGTTGAATTCCGAACGGACATAGCAGTTAAAGTCGCCCGATTCGACAATCGCCAGAGTATTCCGTCCGTCCTGCAGAAGGCCATAACAGTTGAATATGGACGGCTTCTCCCAATCCCGCTGCTCCGTATAAATCCGTTCGGAATCCGCGGAATGTTCCCTCGGTCTGAAATCAACGAGGACTCCGCTCCAGACGGGAAGAAGATAAGCCCCGTCCGCGCCGACTTTTGTGTTCATGTATCCCGGCAGGACGCCGATCCGCATGACCCTCCAAAGTGGAGTTTCCTCCGCAATGGTTCCGCCGCGGAGGAGAATGCGGAATCCCGTTTCGAACTCTTGAATTTCCACCGGTATTGTGAGTCCGTGAAGGTCGGAACGAAGTAAAATTTTACATACGGTTCCCGAGCGGTAATCCAGCACCTTCCTGAAATCGGTTAGAAGGATTGTCCGCTCGCAAAGAGTATTGTAAAGTTCAACGGACAGAAATTTGCTGAAAGGCATATCGTCGGGAAGCAGATCGTTTTGGAACATGTTTTTTCCTCTATTTATACGCTTTCCGGACTGAAAAGCCGCAACCGCAAACATGCGGGACTTGCACTTTCTCATCATAGAAAGCGTACTGTGCCCGTGAAAGACGCCGAATGCGCGCACGGGCGGATAAAATTATTTCAGATGGGCCGTCTGAACGGTCGCATCATACAGTTTTTTGATTTCGCCGTCGGAGAGAGCGCGGTTTAGAATGGTGACTTCATCCACCATGACCCGATAATTCTTCTCCTCTACACCGATCTGAAGCACGGTCATTTCCCCGCGAAAAATTTTATCCTGGGCGGCGGAGGTGCTTTTCGAACCGTTGACGGATGCGGCAAAATTACCGGAATTCCAAGTTACTGCGATCATTTTCCATTCTCCGTTTTTCCAAAGGGAGGCGCGTGCCCTGCCGTAGATCAGGCATTCCATCGGCTTATTCTTTTCCACGTAGTATTGAATGTAGGTGTTGAAGTGTCCCTGACCCCACTGTTGTCCGCGTATTTTTGAGATGACGAGCGAATAGTCGTAATCCGGTGTACGGGCGCTGCAGAGCATCGCATAGAATCCGGGTTCGATGCCGTCCGCCGGCTTTTTCTCCGGCCAGTTCAGGGGACACAGCCAGAGAATGATGGTGCCGGGGCGCAAGAGGTCGGCGTTCTTTTTCGCGTCGAATTTGATTGTTCCGCGAGCGAGCCCCTTTCCAAAGAGCCCGTTTTCCGCGATGACAGCCCTGGAGACGTCGTTCAGCGGAGCGGATTTTCCGGACGCCAGATCGGCTTCACACGTTCCGTTGTCGAAGTTCAATGCGAATGTGATGTCCTTTGAGAACATCTTATAAACCGGATTTTCCGGAGCCGCGTCCAGAATCACGCCGGCGAGAAACGCCGCGAGAAATAGAATCGTCTTTTGCATCATTCAGTTGCCTTTCAGTTTAATGAAGATAAAGTCGTATTTTTTCAGAGGGAAGGAGATGGCACCGCCGCGCACGGCGAGCGAGGAACCATTTTCCCCGTTGACGGCTGAAAGAATTTTCATGCCGTCAATCCGTACCGACGGTTCCGCATCGTTTCCGTAATTGCAGACGACCAGCAGGGCATTCCGTCCCTTTCGAAGGAGAATTGAACTCGTATCGCCGCCGGAAACATGGACGGGATAGTCCTTGTCCCAATAATTGCGGACTTCGACTCCGTCGGTTCCGTAGCCGAAACGATAGAATTCGAGCAGAATGGAATTGTATACTTTCGAAAACTGGGATCCCTTGCACCACTGCGTCTCGTGCGTCAGAGCGACTCCAGTCCCGGTTCTCATGCAGAACGCGACCGCATCCCTGGCGTCGTCCATCTTGACGAGGCCGATGACGACCGGAAGATTGCCGAACTGACGTCCCAGCGACACGGCACGGATGTATTCCCGCGTATAACGTTTCTGAAACGGAGAGGTTCCGAGGTGATCCTCCCAGTCAAGATTCTGCTGGGCGAAGGCGAGGAGCGGCGCGGCCGCGACATTGGTCATGTGGGCTGTGTTGTTGGGGAGGCGGTTCATCTCCAGCTGCATGACCGCCCCGCGGCGGATCATTTCGCGCATGTTGAAGAATCCTGTGGATGGCTGGATTTCACCATTGGAAAGAAGGTAGGTGTCTCCTGTGCCGCTGCGGTCATAATTCGGACTGGGAAAAACATTGTCCCAGTACAGATTATCGCAGGCTCCGGATTCGAGCATCTTTTTATTCCAGTATATCGCGTAATCCCGGTAGCTCTTCACCGGATCGACACTGTAGGGGAGACTGGCACTGTATTCCGGTTCCCGGTCGCGCGAAGGCTGGAACTCTTCCTTAAACCAGTCGTCCAGAAAGGTTTTCGATTCCGCGATATCCAGCCTCTGTCCGCGGAGATTGGTATAGAATGTCACACTGCCGGGGACCGATTTTTTCGCAGTGTTGAACCCGTAGTTCAGTTCATTCCGGAACATGGTCTCCCAATTCGGACTCGGAAAACGGCTGTAGCCCTTGAGCCATTCTTTCAGGAATTTTTCCGGAATGACCTTTGTTTTCCGGGTTTCCGCGAGTTCCCGCCAGATGGAAAGGTCGTAATCCCGGGGATGCAGACTGCTGCCTATTCCGCCCTCGCAGTAGCTGCTTCCGTACCACGAAATCCAGTAGTCCAGATACGGTTTAAGCGCCTCGGCGGCATCCCAGGCCGCGAAGCGCCTGCGCCAGTGCGGAGGCATAGGTTTCACCGGAGTCGCCTGGAATCCGAGTGTGATCACGCGCGGCGCGTTCAATACCACGGGTTCCGCAAAAAGATTCAGCGTCAGGACGACTTTCCCTTTTTCACGGACGAGGGACTGCGCCGGGACGTCTTTCGATACGCTCCAGTTCCTGTCATTTTCTCCGAAAACCGAAAGCCCGCGTCCTTCCGTCCCCAACCAGAGATAGGGACACCAGCTGGTGCGTAAACTGAACTTGGGCGCTTCAATCGAGTTCCAACGCGCAGGTGTTCTTCCGCCATAGTTCTGGCGCAGTCCGTCAGCACACGCATGAAACAGATACGCGTTTTTTTCGTCCATGGGGATCCTGAGTTCCAGGGCGTCCGCACGGACGCCGTTCCCCTCGAATTCGAGTTCGCACTTCATCATGCCGTCATAGTCGTACCGGAAGCGGGTACGGCCCTTCAGCGGTCCGCAGGACCAGTCCGCGCGCCCTTCGACCGCGGTTTCAGTGCATCTTGTAAAACGGACTCCTTCGCCGCGGACGCGGAAGGTTTCACCTCCGATTTTCGCAGCGAGCGTTATGCCGCCGTCAAGCAGAAGGGGTTCTCCTTCGGCTGTCACCTGCCTCCAGAGTCCGGCGGGGCTCATTTCGTGTTCCCTGAGTATCGTTGAGACGCGGAAGCCGTCGACCTTGATCGCGGTGAACGGAGGGATCAGAATATCACTCATTCCGATCCGGTTGTCCTCCCATGCAAAGAGTTTCCGTTCAAATTTTTTGATGATTTTTTCCCCGCCGGCCATCACTTCCAGACGATATTCTCCGGAAGGATTGCGTTTCCGGGTATACTCCCTCAGATCCGGGAGCCGGAGAAGAAGTTCGGATTGTCCGTTTCGCAAGGCGGGAAAAACGCCGGAAACAAGTTTTTCCCCGTTTTTTCCGAAGACTTCCGCTGCGGGCAGCGGCTCCTTTTCCGGATGTTCGAGAGCAGAGAGATCCAGCCTGCAGAAAAGTCGGTTCGAAGATGGATAGAATGCGAATTTCAAAGAAATTTTTTCAACCGTCGATCCTGTTTTTTCGAAGACCTTCCGGCGGGTTGTGTCCCATGTGAAGACGCGTCGCCAGAAGATGTCCTTTTCGTCTTCCGATGCGACCTCGAAAAAAAGTCGCGCGGTTTCCCCCGGAGTCAGTTGCGGAACCGGGAGATTCATCTTTTTCTCTTCTCCCGTTCCCAGTTCCAGCACGGTCTTCGAGTCCACGGATTGAGACGCGCTGGGATTCAGGGCGTACCGCACCCGCAGACGCACCGGAGCCCCCGGATTGAAAATGGAAGCCGCGGGTGCCGGTTTCCCGTCACGGGTCAGTTCCGTGAACCGAATTGAGGGGGCACCGGTACGGAAACGAATTCGCGGGATCGAATCGCATCCTTCGAACGAAACGGACCGGTGCGACCAGCAGCTTTGAGCCAGTCCGCTTTTGTCGTAATGTCTTGCGATCCGCTGCCAGTTTCTGCAGAATCTAAGACCGATCTCGCGTCCTTCAAGCGGTGGTGTCACTCCGAACTGTTCCAGAGGAAGCATGGTTTCCATGGTCCAGATCCCTTTTTCAACAGTTCCCTTGGACAGGAAGACCGGATTCCATACGACTCCTGTGCCGTTCTTCCGCGCGGTGCTGAAATACGCCCCCTTGTTATTCAGCATCAGATGGTAAAAATCGCCGGAGGCCGGATCAGGAGAGATTACGAATTCGAATGTATCATCCATCGTGAAGACGCGCGGCCCCCTCATCCCGGCGCCGAGACGCTCCAGAATTCCATCCGGACCGGTTTCGCATTCTGCCGCGAGATAGAGGTTCTTTCCGTCGCAGGCGATATAGAAGCGTGCTTCCGCCGGGAACAGCGGAGCCGTTTCCGGATTTGTTTCCGTCCAGCGGCAGAATCCGTACATTCCGGCGGCGTGCTTTCTCTCGTTCTCCGATATCCTGCCGTCGACCGTGAATTTTCCCGAGGTCCCGATTGTAACGAGGGGCGAGTCATAATGAGTCGCTTCGGAAGCTCCGTTCCCGGACCATGCGCACAGTGCGATAAGAGCCATGAGTGAGTTTTTCCACATGCTGTCTTTGTCTTTCCTGTTGGTTATGAGGCGTTTCTTTGAATGAGAAGTCATTTGGGTTTTGGCGGTTCCGCCGCATAATACGCTCTTCGGAATGAAAAACGTATTAATACACGGCGAACCACATCGGGCGTTTCCATGCGTCCGAATCGTTCCAGATGTTCTGAAAGGAGTTTCGAACTTGCGCGTCGCTTTCCGAGAGGGTGTGACCGTCCAGAAACAGGAAATTGATTTTCCCTGAATGCCTGGGAGCCCACGCCGACGAATTTCCTCCATTTTCATAATATATTTTCAGTTCCGTGTATCCCCACGCATTCCCGTTCGCCGGATGGTAGAGGGCGGAATTCGTTCCTACACCGTCTCCGCTGTAATGCAGAGAGGATGCTTTTTTGACACGACTCGTCTTTACGCTCGCTTTTACGTTCCATGCCTTGTGAAACGCGTAAATGGAAGCGCCGTTGGTTGCCGCATTGATTCCGATGTTGCAGTACCTTGTAAAAAGCGACAGATCCTTGTAATTTCCGCCGATTTTCCATGCGGGCGAGTCCGGACACATCCAGCACGTTGTGCTGCCGTTCAGGTAGTCGGCCAGCTTTCCAACCCAGTATTTCCGAGGCTCCTCCTTACCCCACTCGAAATCCACCCACATCGGCACATGATCCCCGTTGTCTCCGCTGTAGAACATCACGGCTTTCCCGACCTGGACGAGATTGCCGGAACACTGAACGCTCTTGGCCGCTTTCCGCGCCTTGTTCAACGCGGGCAGCAGCATTCCCGCCAGGATCGCGATGATTGCTATTACAACCAGAAGTTCTATCAGTGTGAAAAATAAACACTGATGTTCCGCGGCAAACCTTGTTTTTTCTTTCATCTTCATTCCTTTATGTTTGGGAACCTGACCGATTCCATGTTTTAAGTCCTTCCGGTGAATCTGCCGATGGAAACACATCTATTTCAGTCTGCCTGTCTGCGAATGAACTCCGGACGGTAATACTCCACGCCGGACTGGTGAGCAAACGCCATTTTCCAGAATCTGTTCCAGTCCCAATGCCAGGTCGAATATTCATGTCCGGACTGTTTCGAGTAGGACATGTCATACATTCCGACTTTGTCCATTGCGCCGGCAGCGGGGAAGAAGACCGAAACCTTCGCAAGCGTTTCCGAAAGCAGCATGTCAGACCTTGCAAAAATTGCACTCGGCGGATCTTTTCCGAAAATCCGGGCAACCCGCTCCGGATTCAGTTCCAGGTCCTGACGGCCGAACCATTGGAATTCCGGCGTGTCGAATTCCAGTCCGACCCGCCGCGCCGCTTCTTCCATCTGAAGACGCTTGAACTCCTTGATCTGATGTTCGTGGCTCAGAAACACTATTTTTTTGTGTCCGCGGTCCAGAAAATACCGGAGTGTCTGCTCCGTAATATAAATCCAATCCGAAAGCACAGCTGAATCCGGCTTTGCTTCCGGCCATTCGAACCGATGGAAAAACACCGTGTTCATCCCCATGGTCAGTTTCTGCAGAATCGGATACGGCATTTCAAATCCGTTCAGATCGGCAAATACCAGAAGCGGTGCTTTTTCGAGCATGCTTTCAACAGAGCGCCGTGACGGCAGGGAAATCATTGTCACACAGTTCGCTTCCGCCGATTCCATCATCAGCGATTCATAATAATTGTTCATTGTACCATACACCGTCGAGGTGATCAGCCCGCAAAGCGTTCCCTGCCGCAGAGCCTCCGGAATGAACAGACCTGACCGCGTACTCCGCTCAATCAGTCCCTGCTTTGCCAGAAGTCCGGATGCATCATAAAGAACCTTGGTGCTCACATTGAAACGCGCACTCAGCGCGCGCATCGACGGCAAACGTTCCCCTGACTTGAACTTTCCGGAACGAATTTCCCGCGCCAGGACTTCCGCAACCTGACTTGTTTTTGTCACCATGGTGTCCCAATCGATCTTTCTTCTGTTTCCAATCTGTTTCTTCTGTTACCTTTATTATACTGCATTCCCCGCGTTTTGTCAAGACCGGAAATAAAATAAATATTGATCTGCAGCAAAAATTGCAGGCAACCCAACCGGGGTCATTCACTGTATTCCGCTCATCCGTTCAGCGCGGAGGACACGCATCGTCATGCATGCAGCGGAACCGGGCATCGATTTTCCGGGACTCAGTTCAGCTTCCAGTCTTTTGCGGGAACGCCGTCGAATTCGGAATCCGTGGTGTTCACGCGGATCCGCACTCCGTTTTCATAGGCCGTGTCATAGAATCCGGGTACCGGTTCATGAAACGAGTCGAACGGCACTGTCTGGAGTTTCAATTTGTTGAAGCAGAGGTCGTAGGCGGGCTTTACCAGTTTAATGGATTTCCTGTAGTCGCCGCCGTTTCCGCCGTTGTTCCGGTATGAGACTTCCATGCACGGGCGCGCCCCGAACGCCAGCTCGGTCAATTGACTGTGGCGGACATCCCGGCAGCAGTTCACCCAGATCTGCTGATAGAGAATCAGTCCGTGAAGCGCAATGTGGAAGAACGGAACCGGGTGCAGCGAAAGCGGCTTCAGCACGGCCGGCATGACATCCCGAAGGTACGGTTCTCCCGCGGGCGAATGGACCGCCGCCGCCTCGTCAATGTACGAAATGGAATATGCGCTCGGGCATTCGATCGAAACGGCGCCGTACATCGACCGGGGCACTTCCGTGATCGCGGCCAGCGCCAGGGCAAATTCGCGTTCGTCCGCGGGATGCGCGGGACTGTCGCATCGCCAAAGCACGGTGGACTGGGCGTCCATGTAATAATGGCCTTTGAAGCCCAGCTTCCGGATGCGTTCGAATTCGGAGCCCCAGCGGCGGAGGAAGACCTGCGGGCACGCCTTGTACGACTGGCCGCCGCCCCAGACTCCTGCGGCAATCGGCTCGCCGGATTTCATCCGGGCGACATACTCGGGATCGAAATCGGGCGAGCCGCGGTAGATATCGGTGACGTTGTCGTGCGGGACGATCTGGTATCCGAGCCTGTCCGCGTGCGCGATCAGTCTGCGGAGTCCCGCTTCCCCGCCGAGGGCGGGTTCCACCGGGAAATGCGAAGGATACGCGCCGTCGTGTCCGCCGAGATTCCAGCCGACGAGCGTGATCACGGCGCGTCCGATTCCGGATTTCTTCATGGAATCGAGAATCTTTTCGGCCTCGGCGAAGGAGGTGTGGACCGTGACGGGAGACGACCCGTCCGGCACGAACGGCTCCTTGCCGGCCAGGAAAATCTTCGTGCGCATGGCATTGGCGGAATACCGGAGGACGGGATTCGCCTGCATCCTGTCCGTGAGGAAGCTTGCGCCGTGCTCCAGCAGGAAGGTGCGGTAGATTTTTGCGAAATCGCCGTAGCATGCCTTTCCCTGGAGACGGTGGAACGCGACCGTGCGGTCCTCCGCGGAAACCATGTCCGAAGGATCGTTCCGGAAGATGAAGTTTGCGCAGAGCGAATTGATTCCATCCCGGTTGAATTCGGATTCGACCCGGCAGTTGAAATCGCCGGATTCGACCACGGCGAAAAAGTTATTGTCCTTCTGCAGGAGTCCGAAGCAGTTCAGCATGGAGAACTTTTCCCATTCGCGCTGCTCCATGTAGATGCGGTCCGAGTTCCGGCAGTGTTCGCGTTTCCGGAAGTCCGCGAGCGCGCCGGACCACACGGGCAGAAAATATGCGCCTTCGGAGCCGACCTTCGTATTCAGGAGGTCGGGCAGCACGCGGAGGCTCATCAGGCGCCACCGGATGGAATTTTCCTCGGCGAGCGTGCCGCCGCAGATGCGGAACCGGAAGCCGTCCGGCAGGTCGAGCCATTCGGCCGTGAGGACGATTCCGAAGCGGTCCGAACGCAGGAGCATGCGTTTCCCGGCCGGGGTTCTGAATTCGAGCGCGGTGCGGAAATCATCCGCAAAGACCGGTCTCTGTTCCGCAATATCGTAAAGTCCTGCGGAAACAAGCGTCTTGAGGTTCATGGAATAATCTTTCTCTGCGGCGGTTCTGCGGTTCATTTTTTCGGAAGCGCTTTCATGGTTTCAGCATAAACTTTTGCAATTTCATCGTCGGAAAGACGGCGCCTGAGGACGATAACCTCGTCGACGAGCATGTCGCCTTCCGTATTGACAAAGAACATCTTCACAGGGAGCTTGAGCGGGGACTTCAGTTCAGCCTGTTCGGATTTTTTCCCGTTGATGGAATTCGTGATGGAACCTGCGCCCCAGGTCACGGCAAGCATCCGCCATTCGCCGTTCGGCCACTTTGCGGCATTGGCGGCGCCGTAAATGACGCAGCTCTTTGCGCCGCCGCGTCCGGCATCGTACTGGATATAGGTGTTGAGGTGGCCCTGGCCCCACGGCTGGCCGCCCATCTTTCCCACGATCATTTCATAGCCGTCCGCCATGGTGTGGAACACCGTGAACCCGGGATCGGTCTTGGCGGGAGCGGTGGTCCCTTTCCGCGGGGCGGTCCAGCGCAGCAGCGTGCCGGGAACGGTCATGTCGATGTTCTTTTCTCCCTTGTAGAGGGGATTCCCGTTCGCAAGGGCTTTCCCGAAGAGTCCGGCAGGGAATTCGGCCTTGCCGCCGATCCGGAGCGGTTCGGCTTCGCCGGACGCCATGTCCGCATTGCAGGTGCCGTCATCGAAGTTTGCCGAAAAGAGAATGTCCTTTGCGAACATTTTATAGGCCGGGTTTTCCTGTGCCGGGAGCAGTGCGGCGGCGCAGAGGGCGGCGAGAGCGAGAGTTTTCTTCATGATTCAGTTTCCTTTCACTTTGATGAAGATGAAGTCATATTTTTTTAGCTGAAAATTGACCTTGTTCCCGGAAATTTCGAGCGGCATTCCGGTTTCGCCGTTCACGGCCGAAACGAGGTTCATTCCACGGATTCCGGCGGTGAAGGAGGAATCATCGCAATAGCTGCAGACGACCAGATACGCTTCCTTTCCCTTTTCGAGAAGAATGGAAGAGGTGTCGCCGCCCGTCACAGTCACGGGGTAATCCTTCTCCCAGTAGTCGCGGACTTTCACGCGGCTGTCGTCGCCGTAGCCGAACTGATAGAACTTGAGCAGGACATTGCAGTAGCCTTTGGACTGGCCGCCGCGGATCCACTGGATTTCATGGGTGAGCGCGACTCCGGCGCCCGTGCGGAAGCACCATTCGACGGCAGCCTTTCCGCCGTTGCCGTTGACGAGTCCGAGCGCCGCCGGAAGATTCCCGAACTGGCGTCCGATCGAGACCGCGCGGATATACTCTTTCGTGTAGCGCTGCTGGAAGGGATTCGTGCCCAGATTGTCTTCCCAGTCGAGGTTCTGCTGCGCGAAGGCGCAGATGGGGGGCATGGCGGCATTGGTGATATGGACCATGTTGTTCGGTTTGCGGCCGAGTTCGAGCTGGAGCACGGCCGTGCGCCGGATCAGTTCCCTCAGGTTGAAGAGTCCCAGGGAGGGCTGGAGCTTTCCGTCTTCGGAATAATAGACCGGTTCGGAGCCGCTGCGGTCATAGTTGGAGGCAAGGAAGACGTCGTCCCAGTAGATGTTGTCGCACGCGCCGGTTTCGAGCATTTTCTTGTAGCAGGTCATGGCGAAGTCGCGGTAGCTGGAAGTCGGGTCGACGCTGTAGGCCTTGCTTGCGCCGAAGGCCGGAGCGCGGCCGCGGGACCCCTGGAATTCCTCCCGGAACCAGTTGTCGAGGAAGGTCCGGGCTTCCGGAATGTCGATCCGCTGGCCGCGCGCATTCGTGTAGAACGTGACCGAATCCGGCTTCGCATTCATGGCCGTATAGAGCCCGTAATTGATTTCAGCACGGTAGGTTTCCAGTTTGTTCGGGGAATCCTTGGGATAACCGGCAAGCCACTGATCCAGGAAGCCTTCCGGGATCTTGTGCGTCTTCCGGATCTGGCTGTACATTTTCCACAGCGAAAGGTCGTTCCCGCGCGGCAGAAGGTCGTCGGAGGCCGAGATTCCGCCTTCGCAGAGAGAACTGCCGTAGAACGTGATCGCATAATCCGTATAGGGATGAATTCTGCCGTCAAGTCCCCACGACGCCTGATGCTTCCGCCAGTTTTTGATCATCGGCTTGACGGGAGTCGCCTGGAACGCGAGCGTAATCGTGCGCAGCTGTTCAAGCTTCACTGGCTTTGCAAAGAGGTTGAAGACCAGTTCGACTTTCCCGTTTCCGCGCCTGATCGTCTGGGCGGGAACTTTCTCCGCGACTGTCCAGCCGCGGTCGTTTTCGCCGTAGACGCTGAAGCCGCGGCCCTCGGTTCCAAGCCAGAGATACGGCACGAAGGAGGTCTGGAGGTCGGTGCGCGCCGCCTGGCTCGAGTCCCATTTCACGGGAGTCGCACCACCGTAGTTGAAGCGGAGCCCGTCCGCGCTTTCATGGAACAGATACGCATTCTTCTCGTCAAGCGGGACCACGAGCCGGAAGGAGTCGGCCTTCGAGCCGGCGTTCACCGTGAGATTGAACTTCATCATGCCGTCGTATTCGAACCGGAAATCGGTTTTCCCGGAAATCACGCCGGGAACGGACCACGAAGCGGAACCTTCCGCCGCGGTCCCGCTCTTCTTTGTGAATTTCACTCCGGAACCCTTGACGGTGTACGTTTTTCCGCCCGCTTCCGCGACGAGCTTCATGCCGCCGTCGACGAACAGAGTTTCGCCGTCGGCCTTCACCTGCTTCCAGAGCCCGGTGTCCGCCAGCTCATGCGTGCGGAGAATCATGGAAACTTCATTGCCATTGACCGCGACCGGCGTGAACGGCGGGATCAGCCGGTCGCTCATGCCGAGGGAATTGCCTTCCCAGCCGAAGACTTTGCGCTCGAACGTCCGGGTAAGTTTGTCGCTGCCGACCGTCACTGTGAGCGTATATTCGCCGGAAGGATTCTTTTCTTCCGTGAATTTCTTCAGGGAGGGCAGCTGCCAGAGCGTTTCCGAAACGCTGCTGCGGAATGGTTTGAGGACGGTTTCCGCAACTTTTCCGCCGGTTTTTCCCGCGACTTCGGCCTTCAGGACTTTGATGGAATCCGCATTGGGAACCGCGCTCGCGTCCAGCTGAAGGAACAGGCGGCCGGTTTCCGCATAGAAGGCATACTTGAGGGAAAGTTTTTCCGCTTCGGAAGCCTCTTTTTCGAACACGTCGGCCTTTTCCTTTTTCCAGCGGAAGGCCCTGTGATAGAGAACGGCGCCGTCCGGATTCAGGACCCTGAACGCGGCAGAAGCTGTTTCGTTTTCAGAGAGCTGGGCCACGGGCAGGGTCAGAATCTTTGTTTCGCCCGGAGCAAGCGCAGCTTCGGATTCGTCGCTGACCGACTGGGAACGGTCCGGCTTCAGGAACCAGACCGTCTTCACCTTCACCGGGGCGGCGGAAGGATTGTAAACGCTGACCTTCACGTCGGGTTTTCCTTCCGACACGAGACTCAGGAAGCGCACGACAGGGCCGTTCTCCCGGAGCGTGGCGCGCGGAATGTTGTCGCTTTCGAAGAAGGCGCCGCGGATCTGGCTCCAGCAGCTTTGGACTCCCCACTCGCCGAACTCCTTTGCCAGACTGTGCCAGTTGCGGCAGATCCTCAGTCCGAGCGTCCCGCCGTCCTTCCAGTCCGCAATCCCGAACTGGGAAAGCGGAAACGCGATTTCATACGTCCATCTGCCGTCCTTCACCACGCCCTTTGATTCGAAGACGGGGTCCCATGCGGCATTGGCGCCGCGGATGCGGGCCTCAGACATGTACGAACCTTTGTTGTTCACAATGACGTGATAGATGTCCGGCATTTTTGAATCGGGATGCGGCACGATCACGAATTCGAAGGAATCGTCCATGAAGGCTTTCATGCCGCCGCGGCCCTTCCGGGCGCGTTCGAGGATTCCGCCTTTTCCGGTTTCGCACTGGATTCCGAGATAGAGACTTTTGCCGTCGGTGCCGATCTGGAAGCGGGATTCCGGATCGAAGAACTGCATCATGTCGAGGTTGGGCATGAGTCGGCAGAAGCCGAACATCCCGGCGGAGTTCTTCATTTCCTCTTCCGAGAATTCCCCGTCAATGCGGAATTCCTTCATCTTTGCGAGCGACGCCGAGGGCGGCTCCGTAAAAAGTTTCTCTCCCGCTGCGAATGCGGAAATTCCGGCAAGACAGAGCCCCGCCGCAGCTGCGATCGTTCGATTCATTTTCTATCCTTCCGTAAGTTAGTGCAGAAATTCAAATTCCGGTGTCACTGTCAAGCCAGGGCGCATCCGAATCCTTGAGCATGCGCAAAGCGCTTTCCTTCGGGCTTTGGACGTGTCCGTCAATGTAAAGGACGACCCCGGTGAAGCCGTTGTGCCGCCCCTTGAACGTGGCATTGGTGCTGTCCCGCAGACAGAAATACGGGCTGACCTCGCCAGGCGTAGTGGAACCGCATTCAAAAATGTAGCCCTTGGACGAGGGATTCTTGAACTTTCCGAGTCTGGCCTTGGGAACCGGAGATGCGTCATAACATCCGGCGATCCCGTAGGCAAAGATGCCGCAGGTGACTCCGCCGCCATAATAACTGAAGGTTTCATCGGCGGTCATGGCGGGACATTTCAGAAGCTCGATCCAGAGATTTTCCGTGATGGAAAGTTTCGGTCCGTACCATTGCGCCCAGGTTTCATATCCGACCCGGTGCGGGGCGATCAGGTCGTCATAATTTCCCGCATAGAACATGATCTGCTGGCCGACCTGCTTTTTGTTCCCGGCACATTTGATTCCCTTGGCGGCCTGTCTTGCGCTGTTCAGCGCGGGGAGCAGCATTCCGGCGAGAATCGCGATGATTGCAATTACCACCAGAAGCTCGATCAGTGTGAAAAATCTTCTCCGGAAACTCAGCATTTTCGTACTCCTTTATTTTATATCCTTATGAACGGGAAATCCGGCTGTCGTCAAAACAGCGCAGAAAACGTTCTTCAAGTTTCACGAACACCTGCCGCAGCGGCACGGAAGGATTCTGCATGGCTTCCTTCAGAAGCAGGACCGCCGCATGCGCAATCTCCTCAATGCTCATTTCCAGAATGTCGGCCGGGACCGGAAGATACAGCGGATATTCCTTGGCCGAAAGCACGACCGGATGCGGCAGATACCCGAGACCGTTCCTTTGCACCAGCGTGCTGTAAATCCCGCGTGCGACCATGTCGTCCGGAATCAGCAGAGAGTCCGGACGCTGTTTCTCCGGAATCTTCAGGAGTTTCTCCGCCGTCTGCTCTGCAACAAGAAAACTCGGCGAAGAGATCACGGAACCATTGCCGGCCAGGTCAAGGAACAGTTTCGCGGCGGAATCCGTTTCGAAGCCTCCCGGACACAAAAACGCGGGGTGCCGGAACCCCAGCTCCGCAAGCCGCTTTGTTCCGAGCCGGGCCAGAGACTCCATCGAAACGGTCACGGAATTCATGCCCCGCTCCTGCAGAAAACCGCCGACAAGACAAAATGGAATGCCGCGGCGGTTCAGCTCGTTCATGTTCTCCGGGGAAAGCGCCATCTGAACGATAAGGCCATCGAATTCCCCGCGTTCCAGACACTGCTTCACGCCGGCATGGGCCTTGAACCCGTCCTCCAGATATGTGTTTGTGCCGACCCTGTAACGACCGGGAAACATCCGGCAGACGCACCCGTTTGCGGCAAACTCCGTCTGGATATAGACGGAAAGGAACGAGTTGAAAGGGCTGGTTTCGCGGCGGCCGATCAGCAGCGCGGTGCGGTATCCGGCATGGCCGGGAGTCTTCGGGTCGTTCACGAAAATGCCGACCTTGTCCTTTGCGGCGAGCACGCCTTCGGACTGCAGCTGCTTCACGGCGTTGAACACCGTGGCCGCCCCGAGATTCAATGCCTTGGAAATGGCGGAACACGACGGCAGACGGTCCCCCGGCTTCAGCCGGTGATCCCAGATGTAGCGGACGATCATCCGCTGTGCAAGAATTGTCTTTTTCCCGATGCCGTCTGTCATTTTTGAAAAATTCCCATGTATTCAGAATTCCGAATACATATATTATAGCACAGAAGGGAAAATTTGTCAAGAGGGGAAAAATCTTTTTTCCGGCCGGGGCCATTCAGGAAAGATGGACCATGCTCAGTCTGGACAGGACTGCCCAAACTCCGGTTCCGTTCGTCAGACATGTCGGACAAGCCGGACTCGTCCGACAAATGACATGAGGAACGCGCCCGCAGCCGGAAATCATTTTGCGGGACGCATGTAAAGCGAACCAGTCGTAACGCCGGAATCCCGGGAAAACCCGATCACCATCATCATGGCGGGATTCTTCTTCAGGAAGATTTCTCCGGTTCCGGAAAACGAATCGCCGTGCTCGGCCGTGACCGGAGTCCAGCCGGAATCGCGCAGGGAAGCGGCCACGCTCGAAAGGCATACGGAAGCCGATTCGTTCGAACGGAACATGCCGAAGGAGGCATTGCGGGAGGGAAAATGCATCACGGTGACGGGCTGCGCCCCCGGCGGCAGCGGAAACTCGGAAGGCCAGTCGGCGCGCCCTGTCCGCCCCTCGGGCAGAATCATGGAAAACTGGATCACGGGATAGACGCCCGAAACCTTCACGAGAAGCGTGCGGAGACGGTGTCCGTCCGGAAGTTTGCGTTCCATCACCAGAGTATCGGAATTTGCGGCGAAGCGCGCATTCCGGTAAGTCTTGAAAAGGAGTTCGGCGCATTTTTCGAACGTCATGCTGACGAGGGAAATATTCATTTCCACAGGGACGGAGTTGACGGTGATTTTTTCCGTCCAGAGCTTCGCGGGGGAAAGCAGCATGTCCTCGGAATCGGACATCCAGGCATCGCCGCCGCGGAACGGCCAGAGCGAAAACACTTCCGCGCGGACGGGAAGCAGCACGAAAAGTGCCGAAGCGATCAGAAGGGTCCGCAGAAAATTCATTTGGCTTTTTCCTTTGAGGGAGTGATGTCGAAGGCGAGTTTCCCTTCGCGGACGGTAACGGAGGCGGTTCCTCCCTTTTTGAGCTTCCCGAAGAGGATTTCGTCGACGAGGGCGGACGTGATGGACTCGCGGACGAGCCGTTCCAGCGGGCGGGCGCCGAGCTTGGAATCGAATCCGTGGTCCGCGAGCCAGGTCTTGGCCGCGGAGTCGCAGACAAGCGTGATGTTCTTCGCCGCGAGCGCGCCGGAGGAACGCTCCAGGAACTTGTCCACGATTCCGGGAATGGCCGTCTTCGGCAGGGGATTGAACGTGACGATGCCGTCGAGCCGGTTGCGGAATTCCGGACGGAACTGTTTCCTGAGGGCGGAATCGACGCGGGAGACCGTGTCGTCGGCCGGGACGAGCCCGATGGCGTGTTCGGAAAGGGACTGCGCGCCGACGTTGGACGTCATGATGATGTAGACGTTGCGGAAATCGGCCTTGCGCCCCGAGTTGTCCGTGAGGGCGCCGTAGTCCATGATCTGCAGAAGGAGGTCGTAGATTTTCGGATGGGCCTTTTCGATCTCGTCGAGCAGGAGCACGCAGTGCGGCTTGCGGAGGACCTGCTCCGTGAGAAGTCCGCCCTGTTCGAACCCGACGTAGCCGGGTGCGGAGCCGATGAACTTGGAAACGGAATATTCCTCCGCATATTCGCTCATGTCGAAGCGGACGAGGTCGATTCCGAGGGCGGAGGCGAGCTGGCGGGCGAGTTCGGTCTTGCCGACTCCCGTAGGCCCGGCGAAGAGGAAGGAGGCGCAGGGCTTTTCCTGATTGGCGAGTCCCGCGCGGGAAAGCTTCACGGCTTTCACGACCGCGTCGACGGCGGAATCCTGGCTCAGAATGTTTTTGCGGAGCACGGATTCGAGCGCCTTCAGACGGGTGGAATCGTCGCCGGAAATCTGGACGTCCGGAATTCCGAAGATTTCGGAGGCCAGGCGTTCGACGGCCCTGGAATCGATGGCTTTTGCGGGCGATCTTGCAAGGGAGTTCGCGGCGCCGGCCTCGTCGATGAGGTCGATCGCCTTGTCCGGAAGATAACGGTCGAAGATATGCTTGTCGGCGAGTTCCACGGCGCGGACGAGGGCGGAATCATCGAACTTCACGCCGAAATGGGTTTCATAGAGCGGACGGATTCCGCGGAGGATTTCCACGGTGTCCTCCGGCGTGGCGGCGGGGACGTCGATCTTCTGGAAGCGGCGGGAGAACGCTCGGTCGCGGAGAATGTTGTTCTTGTATTCCTCGTAAGTGGTGGCGCCGATGCAGCGGATTCTGCCGGAATTCAGTGCGGGCTTGAGGATGTTGGAGGCGTCGAGCGAACCGGTTCCGGTGGAACCCGCGCCGACGACGGTGTGAAGTTCGTCGATGAAGAGCACGGCTCCCGGTTTGGCCTCGAGTTCGGAAATGACCTGCTTAAGGCGCTCCTCGAACTGGCCGCGGAACTTGGTGCCCGCGGTGAGGGCGCCCATGTCGAGGGCGAAGATTTCCATGTTCTTGAACTGCGGCGGCAGCTCTCCGGCGGCGGCGAGGCAGGCAAGGCCCTCCACGATGGCGGTTTTGCCGACTCCCGGTTCGCCGACGAGCACGGGATTGTTCTTTTTCCTGCGGGAAAGGGTCCGGAGCATGGAATTGAGCTCGTGCTTCCGTCCGATCAGACGGTCGAGCTTTCCGGCCCGGGCGAGTTCCGTAAGACAGGAAGCGTAAAGTTCGAGTGCGGCCTTTTTCTTCGCGGGCTTTTCTCCGGAAGGAGCGGAGCCTTCGTCATCGTCGGAATCGACTCCGCCGGGATCGTCGGATGGGTGTTCCATGTCCGTGACGATTTCGCGGGCGGTTTCCAGGCTGATTCCGGCGGCTTCGAGGAGCTTTACGGCATAGGCCTGGCGCTCGGAAAAGAGGGCGATGAAAATGTCGGAGAGGGAAAGCCGGTCGCGTCCGGAAGTGGCGACCTTGATTGTGGCTCCGGTGAAGATGCGGTTGACGGCAAGGGAGAAGGAAGGAGTCCCGACCTTGACCTTTTCGACTTTTCTGCTGAAGAAGGATTTGAGTTTATCCTGGAGTTCTGCGGGATCGGCGCCGGCGGCCTCGACGATGGCCCGGAACCCGGAATAGTTCAGTCCGTAGTCGAGCAGATGTTCGGGCAGAATGTATTCGTGTTGGAGTTCGAGCACATATTTGGGAAGGCCGGTGAGATACTCGGCGCATTCGGGATCAAGCTGGATTTTCTTTTCCGGGTCGGCCATGGGTCATGCCTCCTCAAGTTTGCAGCGGAGCGGGTATTTGGAAGCCTTGGCGAGAGTCCGCACGCTGTCGACCTTGGTTTCGGCGGTCTCCTTTGTATAGACGCCGCAGACGGCCTGTCCCTGATGATGGACGGCCAGCATCAGTTCCGTGGCTTCGGACTTTTCCTTGTGGAACACGAGGATGAGGATGTTCACGACGAATTCCATGGGGGTATAGTCGTCGTTGAGGAGAATCACCTTGTACATCGGCGGCTCCTCGACTTCGAGTTCGGAGCATGTTTCCGAATCTTCCCTGCTGCGTTCCTGAGGCATGGCCATTCACTCCTGTTGTTCCGGATCAATACAGTAGCGCGGAAATGCGAAAAATCAAGTTTTCGGAGAGGGGGTTGCTTTTTGTCGTTTGCCGGGATATATTGACCGGAACCGGAGGAGCCCCCGCAAAGCCGGGAGCGGATCAACTTATGGACCTGCTTGAGATTTCCCAGAAAATACGATCGGTGCGTCAGGCGCAGAACATGACGCTGGAACAGCTGGCCGCGAAGAGCGGATTCAGCAAGGGATTCATCTCCCAGGTGGAGAATTTCCGCCTGACTCCATCGCTGAAGGCGCTGGACCGGATCAGTGCGGCGCTCGGAACCGACCTTTCGGGACTCTTCGCCCACGGCGGCCCGGAACCGGAGTTTTCCTTCGGGACGCTCGATTCCGGGGAAGAGCTTCTGCGGGACGACAATCTCCGGTACGGCATGCGGTATCTGGCTCTGGCCTATCCGCAGATCGGCCGGATCATGGATCCGTTTCTGGTGGAATACACGCCTTCAAAGGAAGAGCGCGAATTCAAGCTTCACGATTCGGAGGAGTTCTTCGTGCTTCTGGAAGGCAAAATCGAATATCTCATTCTGAACGATGCGGGAAAGCATTCCATGAAGGCCGGCGACACCGTGTACCTGAAGGCGAACCTTCCGCACCGGGTGCGTCTGCAGGCCGGATGCACGCATGCAAAGGCGCTGATCGTTTATTCTTCCGCGCGGAACGGCTGAACGCAGCTTCAGCTCCGCGGCGGAGTCAGCAGGAAGTTCCGCATCTTCTCAACCGTGACCGGCTTGGTGAGAATGGAGTCGAACATGGACATGTTGAAGCTGTCGCCGCTTTCGGCATCGGCCGTGACGGCGGCGATCCGGAGCTTTGCGAACCGGGGATCGTGCCGCAGAAGATTTGCGAGTTCGGCGCCGTTCTTTCCCGGCATCCAGAGGTCGGTCAGCAGAAAATCGACCGGATGCTTTTCCAGAATTTCCTCGGCCTCCTTCGCATTGGCGGCCGTGAGCGGAGAAATGCCAAGGCTTTTCAGCATGGCGGACATGACCTTGAGGTTCATGGGAACGTCGTCCACCAGCAGGACCGAGCACGGCGGAACCTTTCCGCTTTTCGGCTGCTGCCCGGGATCCGCGGAGGAAGAAGATGATTCGGCAGGGGAACAGCAGGGAGTCCCCGGCAGGGTCACGATGAAGTCAGAACCTTTTCCCGGAACACTTTCAAGTTCGATTTTCCCATTCATCTTTTCGATCATGCGCCGGCAGATGGCGAGCCCCAGACCGGTGCCGTTCTTTGCGGCCTGCGTGCCGCGGATCGCCTCTGCCTGGACGAACATCTGGAAAATCTTTTTCTGGTCGTCCGGAGAAATGCCGATTCCCGTGTCCTTCACATGGAAGGAGAACGTTCCGGATTTTCCGTCTTCCGGAACGAAGGATGCGCTGACCGTGATGGAGCCGCGGTCGGTGAACTTGACGGCGTTGCCGACGAGATTGAAGAGAAGCTGGCGGAGGCGGAGACGGTCGGCAAGGATGTGCGGCATGGTTTCCGGGATTTCCTGGCGGAATTCGAGCTTTTTCTCGCGGCATTTGGCGCGGAAGATTGCACCGACCTCGGAAACGAGGGCGCGGAAATCGACTTCGGCGGGCGTAAAGACCATCTGCCCGGCTTCGAGCTTGGAAAGGTCAAGCACGTCGTTGATCAGGGCGAGCAGGGTGTTCCCCGCGCTGGAGATGCAGGAGACGTAATCCTTCTGCTCGTCGGGCGGAAGCGTGCCGTCGCGCAGGAGTTCGGCGAATCCGATGACGGCGTTGAGCGGGGTCCGGATTTCATGGCTCATGGAGGCGAGGAATGCGCTCTTGGCCTTTTCAGCCGCGCGGGCCTGTTCCAGTGCGGTCACCATGCGCTGCTGGTTGTCAAGGCTGATGAGCATGAGCTCAATGCAACGGGCGGCGGAATCGAGGAAGTTGAGATTTTCCTCCGTCAGGACATGCGGCTCGTGCTGATAGATGACTCCGAGGTAGCCCCAGAATTTTCCTTTCAGAAGCAGACGCCGGGCGTAGACGGAACGGGCCTCGAATTCGCGGATGTACGGCTTCCAGCCGGAAAGGCCTTCCGCCTCGCAGTCCTTCGCGAGATCGGGAATGGAGATCAGCGGGTGTTCCGCAAAGCGCTGTTCCCAGTCGGGGGTCGCGGAATAGGGATGGCGGTCGAAGCGGCCGAGGACCGAAGTCATTCCCGACGGATCGTATTCCGAAAAGCAGGAAATTGTCTTTGCCGCCGTGTCGAAGGAGAAAATATAGCAGCGGCTGGCGCCGAGACGGTCGCAGATGCCTTTCAGCGAAAGGCCCATGGCTTTGCGCATGTCCGTTTCCCGGAGGATGTTCCCGAGGCTGTCGTTGAGGACACGCAGGTTCGCGATCAGGTGGTTGAGCTGGGTGACTTCGAGAGCGCACTTGACGACATTGACAATCTTCCCGGAGGCGTCGAAGGCGGGACGCGCCTCGATGATGTAGTCGTGTCCGTTGACGGAGTCGGTGTACGGTTCCCGGTGGGGCGTGCCGTCCCGGAGTGCGAGCTGGATAGGACACTGGTTGCGGAAATAGGCGCAGCCGCCGTGGGTGAGACGGCAGGCGAAGGGCTGCTGTCCGAGCCGGTTGTTTCCGGCCAGACCGGCAACGGCCTTGTTTGTCTGGAGGATGACGCCGGAAGAGTCGTAAAGCCAGATCGGCACGTTGACCGTGTCCAGGATCAGGGTATTCCGGAGTTCGGCCTGCTGGATGGCGCGGTTCTGGCGGTCGCGGATCACGGCGAGCGAAATCACGCTGGCCATGGCGCGGAGGATGCGTTCATCGGCGGGAGTGAGGTTCCGGGGCGTCATGAAGGAGGTGATCAGGATTCCCGCAAGTTCACCGCCGATGAAGAATGGAACCGCGGCAAGCGATTTCGTGGGGTAGTCCGGATGGGTCTCGTGGAACTCCCGGAATTCCGGAACGGTCGTCAGGTCGTTGTACAGCACGGAGAGATTCTTCCGGAAGCGGGCGAAATGCGTTCCCCAGAGTTTTTCGTGGACGGGGAGTCCGGTTGCGGCAAGCGGGACATTGTGTTCCGAGAAGGCTTCCCGGAAGAACCGGAACGAGCTGTCCGGCGCGGCGTATGCCATGATTGCGCGGTCGTAATGGAGGGTCCGCATCAGGGTGGCGAAGATGCGGTCGACGGCCCTGGCGAGATCCGGTTCCGGAACCACGGAGGAAAGGACTTCCGACGTGATTTTTTCATGGCGGAGCAGTTCATGGAGTTCGGTGACGTCGTGGCATGCGCCGAGCAGAAGGTGGTGTCCGCTCTGACTGACGAACGGAATCTTCGTTACCTGGATGTTGTGCGTGGTGCCGTGCCCGTCCACATAATTTTCCTCGAAGGAGGAACCGCCCGGAACCTTCATGATCTCGCGGTCTTTTTCAAGATAGTCCGATATCCTGTTCAGGGGATGAACCAGTTCGGGGTCGGTCCTGCCGATGATCGACTGGACGGGAAGGCCGAGGAAATCCGCAAACGCGTGGTTGCAGATCGCATAGCGGAACTCGTTGTCGGCGTCCTTTGCGAAGAACATGGAGGGGATCGCGTTGATGACGGTTTCCCAGAGTTCCTGGGATTCCTTGAGCTTCGCGGCGGTGTCGACGATCTCGGTCACGTTCTGGAGCGCGCCGGAATAGTTTCCTTCCGGACTGCGGACGAGGAGCATCCGGTAATACCTTCTTCCGCCGAAATATTCGGAATGGAAATCGAAGGTTTCGAAGGGAGACAAGCCGTCCCGGAGGTTCTTGATCTTCTGCAGGCAGATCGGCCAGTCGGAAGCGGAGACCCAGTCCTTCATGGAAAGCACGGTGCCGTTCCGGCATGGCAGCAGTTTCTCCATGCCCTGCGTTCCCTCGACGTGCCGCGTTTCAGGGTCGAACCGGAAGAAGGCGCTCTGGGTAAGCTGCGCTCCGGACTCCATCATGGCGACGGAGTCCCGGAGACGTTCGAGCGATGCGGTGATCCGGCTGCGGTCGAGCATGCGCCCCGCCATCAGCCCGGAAAGACGGGCGCAGGAGGAGAAGAAATCCTTTTCGCATTCCGTCAGCACATGAATCCGCCCGTTGTATGTGACCTCGAGGGATCCCCAGAGTTTTCCGTTCACGATGACAGGCAGGACATAAAGGCTGGAGATGCCGAGGGCGATGTTTTCCTCCCGCCAGAGGCCGAATTTCCGGATCGTCCCGGCATCGGAAACATCCGGGGCGGAAATCATTTCGCCTTTCAGAAAGAGGCGGTACCAGAGTTCGTCTTCCGAGAACGGATGTCCGCGGTAGGAACGGCCTTCCGGACTTCTGTCCGGATGCATGGAGTTCATTTCCATCATGTGGCGGACGTGGTCGAACCGGAGCAGACAGCAGCGGAAGGCGTTCAGCCGCCGGCAGATCGCCCGGACCACGGGAAGCCCCGGATCGCCGTTTTCGTTTGCGAGGATGTCGGCGAAGCATTCGTTCAGGACCTTCTGGTTTTCCATGAGCTCCGTCTGTTCCGTGATGTCCGTGCCGAGCCCGAACAGGAGATGCCGGCCGTCGGGGAGATCCAGCCGCTTCCGGAAGAACCGGCCGATGCGCGTGGTGCCGTTCCCGAGAATGTACGGAAGGATCTCTTCCTGGAGTCCGCCGTGCTTTGCGACCTCCGTATTCGAGCGCAGATATTCCGCTGCGCGCTCCCGACTGAAGAGTTCGAAATCGTTTTTCCCGATGATGTCTTTTTCCTGCAGGCCGTGAATCCGGAGGAAGGCCTTGTTGCAGCTCACATAGCGGAAATCGCGGTCGATGTCCATCGTATAGACGAACGAAGGCATGTTGTCCAGAAGCACGGTGTAGTTTGCGCGGAGGTTCTGCAGCTCCGAATTGTCATGGGAAATCCAGAGGACGGCATCCTCGCCGAACAGATGTTTCGGGACGGGCATGATCCGGAGGACCCGCTTGACCGACCGGAAATCGTATTCCACCATCTTGAATTTTCCGGTCCGGAACACCTCCTGCATGGCGCCGAAAACCACGGGATAATCGAATCCGGAAATATCGGAAAACATGCGCGGCACTTTGATGTTCTGGAGATCGCCGTTCTCCATTTTCAGGAAAAGGAGCCGCCCTTCGCGGTTGATCACGCCGATTCTTCCGGGAAGAATCCGGTAAAGCTCCGCCGTCCTCCGGTCCGAACGCCGCCGCATGAAAAAGTAAACGGTGAACCCGACCAGCGACAGGAGCAGCAGAATATGGGCATAGAACAGGTTGTATCCGCGCACATCGCAGAAAATGACTCCTCCGCCGCAGAGAATGCAGAGCAGAACCAGAAGAATTTGTATTTTCATGGATTGCCGTTCTATTCTGTTTTATTGATGGACATTGAACTGATATAAGGTAACATAAATCCGCGGGAATTCAAATTTTTTCCACAAAAATAATAAAAGATATGATCTTGGCGTCGTGGAGAAGATTTCGATTCTTCGATGATATTTGACAGGAATGAGTTAAGACTCGGATCAATCCGGAGACGGGATGGAAGACGCCCTGCATTGCACCTGACTGGTTTCATCATGACCGCAGCGAACGGCAGAAGAGATTGTGTTTTTCAAGTTCTGCGCTCTAAAAAGTCATGATATTTTTTTGCAGCGTACTGAAAGTTGACTTTTTTTCAGGGATTCGGGGGGGGGCAGGGGGAAAAACGGAGGTTTGCCCCCTGGTCGACAGGCGTCGACAAAAAACAAGCGCAAAAATTGAATTTTTGCGC
>CAZHPP010000002.1:0-1909 GCA_964534535.1 uncultured Victivallales bacterium
CAACAGCAGTATATTAGATTTCGGTGCATATGCCTTTGACCGATGTCATGAAGTCATTGAATATTATCAAGGTGCTGAGTTTGTAATTGCTATGCGTGGGCATGCACAAATCATACCTGTTGGATTCGAAGTTCCTGTCATTGCACTATATAATCATATCAAACATCGTGGTTTGATGGAAAAGCTTGGCTTGGCAGAATATGGGTGTGATATTTTGTCTTCCGACTTCCCTCAAAAATTTTCGGAGATACTAAAAAAAGTTGAAGAGCATAGAAATGAATATAAGATCAAACTTTTACGAATTCGAGAAATACTTGATTGCCAAACGGCTTCAGCTATGGCAAAAATTAGGTGTTGTATAAAATAACAACTTGATATTTTATCAGTTTGGTATGGATAAAACATTAAAATATAAAATTTTTTCCGGTGTGTTCTGGCAGGGGATTGAAAGGGTGGGCACACAGGGAATCTGGTTCGTCCTGTCAATACTTCTGGCAAGGCTGATTGCTCCTGAAGAATTCGGCGTCATTGCCATCATCGGAGTCTTTACAAACTTATGCGGCGTATTCATTGATGCTGGATTGAGTTCTGCCCTCATACAGAAAAAAGATTTGCAGGAAAGCGACTGCTGCAGTGTATTCTACATCAATATCGCCGCTGCGCTTGCATTGTATGTCATACTTTTTTTTGCTGCTCCTTTCATCGCGGAATTCTACAATAAACCGGCGATCACCGTCTATCTGCGTGTCATGGCGCTTGGCATGGTTGTCGGGTCGATTTCAGGAATTCAGGGAACGCTGCTTAATAGGAAAATGCTTTTTTATCTCAATTTCCGCATCAGCTGGAGCGCACTGCTTGTCTCGGGAACGATAGGCGTGATCATGGCATTGCGCGGTTTCGGCGTATGGGCGCTTATCATGCAGCAGCTGACAGGCGGAATGGTGAGATGTGTTCTGCTTTGGCACTTTGTCAAATGGCATCCGCAGAGACTGTTTGACTGGCAGCGGACCCGTGAACTTTTCAGCTTCGGCTGGAAAATGTTTGTTTCAGGCATTCTTGACACCCTTTACAACAATATTTACAATATCATCATCGGAAGGCTGTTCAATCTTACCACGCTCTCTTATTACAACAGAGGTTCGAATGTGCCCAATACAGGCATGACCATGATCAATTCAACACTTGGCGGCGTGCTGTTCCCCGCATTTTCAGAAATACAGGATGACAGAGAACGAATGAGGCGGCTGGCTGTAAAAAGTCTGAAGATCATTATGTTTTTCGTCATTCCGGTTCTGGCTGTTCTGTGCGCGCTTGCTGAACCGATTGTGCTTGTGATGCTGACAGACAAATGGCTTCCATGCATCATTTTCATGCAGATCTCATGCCTGAGCCTTCTTTTCTGGCCGTTCCACACACTGAATCTGCAGATTATAACGGCGTGCGGACGCAGCGATATTTTCCTGATCCTTGAGATTATCAAAAAAGTGCAGCTTTGTGTCATTATATTGATTTTCTATCGGCATGGCGTAGTGGCAATGACATGGGGACTTGTGATTTCAGGGGCGTCCTGTGTCATTGTAAATGCATGGCCGTGCGGAAAGCTGATAGGCTATCCCCCCTGGAGACAGTTTGCGGATGTCACCCCGCTTCTTTTAATCGCCGCGGTGTCAGGAACCGCGGTCTGGTATCTTTCCCGCTGCATTCCGTCTTCATGGGGCAAACTGTCAGCAGGAGGAGCTGTTTTCGGGATTCTCTACCTTTCAGGGACATATATTTTCCATCTGATCCCAGACGATATTATCCAGATCATCAAGAAAAGGTCATTGGCATGAGTACAGACAATGTGAGCCCTGTGGTCAGCGTATGCTGCATAACATACAATCATGAAACGTATATCCGTGACTGCATA
>CAZHPP010000002.1:1921-35024 GCA_964534535.1 uncultured Victivallales bacterium
GCTTTCTGATGCAGAAGACCAGTTTTCCGATAGAGATTCTGATAAATGACGATGCATCGACCGATCATACAGCCGATATTATCCGGGAATATGAGTCAAGATATCCTGATCTGATAAAACCTGTCTATCAGAAAGAGAACCAGCATTCAAAGGGAGTCATTGTTCTTGCATTGGTTCTCAGCCGTGCAAAAGGCAAATATATAGCCGTCTGCGAAGGCGATGATTTCTGGACTGATCCGAAAAAGCTTCAGATACAATATGATTTCATGGAAAGTCATCCGGATTACAGTCTGTGTTTTCATGGTTCAAGGGTCTTAAACATGAATACAGGTACCTATGACAATTCATATTTCAGCCATATCATAAACAAAGATTATACCGCTTCTGAACTGCTTGAGCGATGGACCGTTCCAACAGCAAGCGCTTTTTTCAGAACAGAATATCGTCATGATATTCCGCAGAACAGAGATTTCTGGTGCGGTGACATCGTTACATGGCTTACAATGTGTGAATCAGGCAAGGTACATGCTTTTGAGCGGAAGATGTCAGTCTATCGGCTGACACCTTCCGGCGCCATAAGTTCACTTTTCAGCATGGAAGTCAATGACAGAATTGAAAGATTGAGAAGACATTACATCGCCCTGAGACAGGAATTCCCGGCAGTCGTGTCACACAGATATTATAAGGCGATGATGCTGAGTCTGGATTATGATTATCTGCTGAACGTAAAAGATAAGCACGGCTTTGATGAATGCAGAAAGGAATTCTTTAAGTTTTCATTGATTAAACGCTTTCAAATCTTTTCATTCTATTGCAGGTATCGTATTCGAACCGCAGTTCACAAGATCATGGGGGCTGGCTGACCTATGCCCGAGATATCAGTCTGCATTGTGTTTTACAATGCCGGAAAATTCATTGAGAAATGTGCCTGTTCCCTTTTTGAACAGACGAAGGCGGATATGCAATACATTTTTGTCAATGACGGTTCCTGTGATGACAGTGCCGAAATCCTAAGATCTGTTTTGCGTCGATATCCGCACAGAGAACCCCAGACTGTCATGATAACCCACAAGGTCAACTTGGGCGTGGTTGCTTCACGCCGTGATGCAGTCCTTGCTGCAACCGGCGATTATATCATTCACTGCGATGCCGATGACTGGGTGGAACCGGATATTTATGAAAAATTGTACAGCTTTGTAAGGAAAAACAATGCAGACATGGCTTATTGCTCATTCTTCCGGGAAGCTGTCGATAAAAAAAATACTGGAATTCTTCATGAAACCGCATTCCATTCACCGTCCGAAATGATAAATGCTTTTTTTGTCGGGGAATCGCATGCCGCTTTATGCAACAAACTTTATCTGCGGCACCTTGAGCAGGCCGCAGTGCAGGAATGTCCTTCAGAAATAACGATGTGTGAAGATATGCGGATTAATATTGTGATGCTGCTCAAATGTAAAAAAATTGTCTTTTGTGAAGACGCATTGTATCATTATCGCGAAAATCCGTATTCTCTTACCCAGGCCGGCCGCGACCAGAAAAGCATCCGTTCGGAAATATCCAATATACAGTATTTTGACAATATTCTCCAAGATGCGGATAACAATAAGTCGTTGGATATTTACAAACGCTGCATCTTGCTTGAGAGCTGCATGATGAATGCGATCCCGGCCGAACAGTGGCATTCTCTTTGGAAAAAAGCAAAAAGAGGAATTCTCAGTGCAAAAAATATAACCTGGAAATTAAAGGTCATTTTTATTTGCGCTTGCATAAATTACAGGTGGACAAGCCGGATCTGGCAGGCAAACAGACAAAAAAAGGTAAAATTCATCTGACAGAAACGAGTCATCCTGATGAAGGCATCCATGTTCCTTAATGGACAAAAATAGGAACTGTCCTGATACAATAATGCACAGCATCGTTTTCCTTTTTCCAGGTCCTGGGAATGAAGCCTGCGGCGGACTGAAAGTGGTCTGCGAATATGCAACCCGTCTTGCTGAGGACGGCTTCTCCGTCCATATCGTCTATGCCGGATCGTTGTTCTGGATGAGGAAAAGTCTATATTTCAAGCTGACAGGCATCTTCCGGTATCTTCAGCACTGGCTGAAAGGTTTTTCATGCAGGAAATGGTTCAGATTGAATCCCCGTGTGAAAGAGCATTATGCTTTTTCCCTGAGTTTTTGCCATGTTCCGAAAGCCGACAGGTATATAGCCACAAATCCTCAGACGGCAATGTATCTGAAAGATTATCCAGTCGTGAATGAACGCAAATTTTATCTGATACAGGGATATGAAAACTGGGGGGATGTCACAGATGAAATTCTGCGGCAGACCTATCATTACCCGCTTCAGAAGATTGTAATATCGTCGTGGCTCGGAAAAATCATGGACGAAGAACATGAAAAGTGCGTCATGATCCATAACGGATTCGATTTCAACAGCTTCAGGATGACTCTCCCGATCGCACGAAAAGACCGCATGCGCATTGCAATGCTGTACCATGCGATGGAGCGGAAGGGATGCCGGTATGGTTTCGAAGCGCTTGAAGCCGTGAAAAAACAATATCCGCAGCTTCGCGTGAATATCTTCGGCGTACCGCCTCGTCCGGCATCAATGCCTGACTGGTATGATTATCATCAGTCGCCGGACAGGGAGACACTCAACCGGATTTACAATGAGAGCGCTGTTTATCTTGGATGCAGCAGCGTGGAGGGCTGGGGATTGACAGTCGGTGAGGCCATGATCTGCGGATGTGCTGTGGTCTGTACCGACAATCCCGGCTATTCTGAAATGGCCCTCGATATGGATACCGCACTGGTCTCGCCGGTCATGGACTCCGCAAAACTGGCACACAATATCCTGCGCTTTCTGCAAGACGATGGTTTGCGGCAGAGGATCGCCGAGGCCGGACAGAATTCCATTCGAAGGTTCACCTGGGACGATGCATATTCGAAATTCAAGGGCACGCTTGCCCAGGACGGAATAAAATGAAGCTGGCATCTTTTGACATATTTGACACGGCAGTGATCCGCAAGTGCGGAATGCCTGAAAATATATTCTGTCTGCTTTCATGGCGGCTTTTCCCGCATGATGAAAGTCTCAGGGATGATTTCTTAGTCTGGAGGAGACATGTCGAGCAACGGTTGAAAAAAGATGGAATGAATTCCGAAATAACGCTGACTGACATATACAGGGATGCGCCCTTCCGGGAATACACTCCGGCACAGCTTGCCGAATCCGAAATGGCCGTCGAATCAGAGAATCTTATTGCAGATCCGGCGGTGCTGAGGCAAATTGAGGAAAAACGTTCGGAGGGCTTCAGCATCGCATTCGTCAGCGACATGTATCTGCCTAAGAATTTTCTTGAAAATGTTCTGATCCGTGAAAAATGCATGAAAGCCGGGGATGCCGTATTTGTCTCCTGTGAATGCGGAGCCAGAAAAGACACCGGATCGCTCTATGAATTGGCAGGAAAACAGCTGAAGCCATCTTTTTGGGTTCATTACGGCGACAATTACCGCAGTGATTTCAAGATGCCGCGCAGGCATCACATTCATGCGGTAAAAACTGGAACAGGATACACTGCCGCCGAAAACAAAATCTTATCCGGTTCCACACAGTTCAGGGATAATTTCCAGCTGCGGCTTCTGGCCGGACTTTCGCGTTCCGCACGGATTGTCAGCGGAAACACGCCTGCCGGGATTCTGGCCGCTGACTTCATCGCACCTGTTTATCTGCCGTATGTCCTGCATGTCTTCAGGACGGCTGATGCGCTCGGAATAAGGAAACTTTATTTTCTTTCACGCGACGGATATATTCTCAAAAAAGCCGCTTCAGCACTGCATGGCGGCACAGATATGCATGAACTCTTCGTTTCCAGGACATCGCTGCTGCTCCCGTATCTTGCCTGTGAGTTTTCTCCGGAGGCGTATCTCCTTGTCATCGAGAAACACACCCTTTCAGGGAAACTCGCTGACGATCTGCTTATGCGGCTCGGTCTTTCAAAAAGAATGATGCATGAAAAGTATTCTGTCAGGTTTGATTATGACAGGATCGTCACAAAGGAACAGGAACAGGACTTTCTGGAAAAGCTTTTCAGAAGCCGGTTCTCGGAGACGCTGAAAAAAAAGGCGGCGGCGGCACATGCGCTGGCAATGGCATATTTTAAGCAGGAGGGACTGCTCGACGGAGGACGCTTCCTGCTGATAGATATCGGATGGCTTGGAACATCGAGAGTGATGATAAATTCATTGCTCAAACACGCCGGATGCCAAGAGGCCGAATTCCTGTATTGCGGCGTCAGAAGCGATGTATTTCCATGCAGGTTCGGAGCATACCGCACCTATTTCAGAGAGGGGATGCTCAGCACTGGAAGCACTGTTCTGATGGAAAAATACTTTTCGCAGAGCCCGAATCCCAGTGTGGCAGGATATGAAAATAACAACGGGAAAATTATTCCGGTCTGGGAAGAAGGGCGGCTGCCCGGCTGTCCGCAGACATTGCATATCAATGAGGCAGTGATGAAATATATGGCGGAGTCGCTGCGGAATTTTCCTTTCAGCGAAGAAGTCCTTTATTCCTGGGCCAAGAAGTCAATGGATTTCATATCATGCGGGGAAGGGGATGTGGACTATTCACCATTGGCGGAAGCCGGCGATTTCGATTCCTGCGATTTTGTCCGGAAACTTTCACCTGCCGAGATCATAAGAATTGCCTCTGGAAGACGCGTGACTGCATTCGACGAAGGAAGCCTGCAGGTTTCCGTTGGCTCCCGCTGCGGCAGACTTGTGATGCATCTGCATTCGCTGATGATCAGGTTTGCATATCCTGCATACAGGAAGGTTTTCATGAACAGATGAAACTTGCCGTCATCATCCTTAACTATAATTCCGGTGCAGACTGCCGCAAATGCATTGCTGATCTTAAAAGACAGACATTTTCAGAGGCTGAAATAGTCGTCGTCGACAACTGTTCGCGTGAAGACGACGCAGATGCCGTCCGCCAGTTCTGCAGAGAGAACGGATGTACATTCATATCAAGTGCGTCCAACCGCGGTTACAATGCCGGGAACAATGTCGGACTGCGGTATGCAGCCGGAAACGGCTGCGAATTCGTATTGGTGTGCAATCCGGATGTGGAATTCCCTCAGCCCGGCTATGTCCAGAAACTCATTGACATCATGGAAGGCGATGAAAAAATTGCTGTATGCGGCAGCGACATCGTTACTCCGGAGGGGATTCATCAGAATCCCAAATATTGTCCTGAATGCAGCTGGCAGCAGAGTTTCAGATGGATTGGAGAAGTTTTCCGTTCGCGCAGTACCGGTCCTGTTCCTGAATGGGTGGAGGATCCCGGTCATTCCCGTTTCTGCAAGGCCGTAAACGGATGCTGCCTGATGCTCAGGATGTCTTTCCTGAAACAGATCGGTTTCTTTGATGAGCGCACCTTCCTGTATGGAGAAGAACCTATTCTTGGCCGGCAGGTCGAAATGTCCGGATGGAAAATGTACTATGCGGCGGATGTTGCAGCAGTTCATAACCACAGGAAAAGCCGGGAAGGAAGTCATTCTTTCTGTGCCCGCCACTGGCGGCATTCTCAACTTGTGTATCTGCGCTTTTACAGCGGATATCCGTTCTACGGGAAATGTTTTGCAGCATTGTCGGTGTTCATTTATTTCACCATGCTGGAACTTTATCATCTGGTGAGGAAAAATGGATAACGGAGTCAGACTGGAATATATAGACTCGGTAAAAGGAGCCGGCATTCTCTGCATAGTCCTTCTGCACTTTGAAGAAGGAATATTCCCCGGATGGCTTAACACATGGATCGGTCTGTTCATGATCTCAACGTTTTATGTCACCTCCGGATGGCTGCAGGGACTTCGTGCGGGAACAGTTCCTCTGAAGGAGTTCGCCCGCAGGCGGCTCAGACAGCTGGGAATGCCGTATCTCTGCTTCTCTCTGCTTATCATCCTGTTCGAATTTATATGGATGCTGACGGGATTCATGGAATTCAGAGTCCTGCTTCGGGACATCTACAAGACGCTGGTCCTGCGCGGGATCGGCACGCTGTGGTTCTTCCCTGTATTGTTTGCCGGAGAATGTATTTTATGCTTTATCAGAACACGCAGACATCCGATCGTTACTGCAGTGTGCGCTTTCGCTCTGACTGTCCCTGCGGCATACTGCTATTCGCATTTCATCCTTGCGGCAAGGGAAACCGATGATCTTCACCGTATCATGGAAGCTCCGCTGCGTCCTGTGATTTACGGCATCAGCGCATGGCCGGTAATCGGAATCGGTTTCCTCGCAGGACGATATGGAAGCAGTATTCTTGCGGATCGGCGGCGGGGGCTGATCTGCCTGACCGGCCTGGTCTTTGCCGCATTCAGCATACTGTTCGTGATCCATCCTCCATTTAAACTTTTTTACCTGAATGAAATCATCAGCAATACTGTGCCCGTGTTCGGCCTTATATGTATTTTCTTCGCGGCAAAGCAGAATCTCATCACAGATTTCTTTGCATACTGGGGGAGAAATTCTCTGATCCTGATGTGCACTCATTACAGCATAACAGAGGAAATCATCAGGACATTCTGCATGCGCGGAATGCACATGGAAAAATTCAGCGGGTGGATGACGCTGGCAGCCTTTGCAGCGGCGTTGTTCGTCACCTGGCTCATGATACCGCTTTTTAACAGCAAACTTCGCTTCATGTTAGGAAAATGACATTGTCTATCAGCATTGATCAGAAAGAGAGCATCGGCACGGAAACAAAGTCCGCTCCTGTGGCTTTGAAATGGTTCGCATCTGCGTTTATCGTATTGTTCGGAATTTCATATTATCCGATTGAAATCTTCGGCGGCGGGTTCGGTCCGTTAAAACTTGGAATGATGATGCTTGCCGCCATGATTCTGATATGCTTTGCGTTCCGTCCGTCGAACGCAATGATCATGGGGTCTCTGTACTTCGGGTATCAGCTCTTTTCCGCCAGTCTGCACCCGGAGACGCTGCGCTGGTCAACGCTTCTGTTTTCCGCTGGACTTGTATATGCATATGTATGCATGTACAATCTGATTTATATTTTCAATGTCTTCAGCATTGATTCGTTTCTCAAACTTGTAAGGCGTATGATCACGGCATATTTCATTGTATGTGTAATTCAGCAGATATTAATCATCGCCGGGATGAAATATTTTCCGCTTGTCAATATGATCAGCGATCTCAACCGTGGAATCGGATGCAATTCTCTTTCAATGGAACCGAGTACATTTGCACGCTTCATGCTCGTATTTTACTATGCTTATGTAAAATGCTCGGAATATAAACGGGGAAAAGGTCCGTTCAGCATAAAAGAGCTGCTGTCAGGAGAACACAGGAACGTGACGCTGATGTTTTTCTGGATGATGACCACCATGGGCAGCGGGACTGCCTTCGTGTGCCTGATCGTCTTTGCCTGCTATTTCATCAACAGAAAAAATTATGGGTATATGCTGCCTTTCCTGGCAGGCTGCTACATAGTCCTGCAGTTCCTGCCGTTTACCCAGCTTCAGCGTGCGACTTCGGTAATCAATGCCACCAGCACATTCGACCAGAGCGCAGTCATGGAAACCGATGGTTCAGCAGGGTCACGGATCAGTCCTCTCATCAATTCATTCCACGCCGATTTTTCCAGGTTTGAGACATGGTTCGGATACGGCATCGATTATGCAAAAGAGAACAATCTTGTGCTTGCGCAGAAAGCAACGTTGTTCGATGATTACGGCTTTATTGCTTACATCCTGGCAATAATCATGAATTTTACATGTGCATACCGGTTTTTCTCTCTGGCGACTCTGTTCATGATTATCGGTGTCGGCGGAGGAGCCGGGACGAATATCCATTACACATGGACGCTTATGGCCGTCATGACTGCCATAAGATATTTTTATGACACTGTTCAATATCCCAGAATGCTGTCTGAAAGGAAAGAACAGCAACAGAAATTCAGGGATTATAAAATATGAGCGCAGGAAAGCTCAGGAAAGTTTTTGTTCTTTTGACGAAAACCGCCCGCGAATTCTTTGTCATGTGGAAGGTCTTCGGGTTCCGTTATGCTTTTTATGGGTTGGCATGGTGGCTCTGCTTCTATGGAGCACTGCCCTTCCGAGCTAAAATATCAAGATGGGCTCTGAACGGAAAGACAGACTGGCTGGATGATTATGTCGGCAGAAAATATGCGGATGTCCTTGCCGAATTCAATGATTGCGGGCAAGATACGGAGCCGGCGGCGCAGCACCGGATATGGGTGTTCTGGGGACAGGGCGAAAACGCAATGCCGCCGCTTGTGCTTGCATGTTACCGTCAGCTTGTAAAATTCAACGGCAATGTCACTCTTGTCACATGTCAGAACATCGGGGATTACATCAAGCTTCCGTCTGTCGTTTTTGAAAAAGTGAACAATGGCATTATTACATGGGCGCATTTCAGCGATATTGTACGCAATGCGCTACTTGCGGAATACGGCGGGCTGTGGCTTGACGCCACCGTCTGGGTCCCCGGACGGCTGCCGCTTGAAAAACTTGATGGAATGGCATTCTTTACCGCATGCGGCACAAGATCCGCAGGCAGACCGGCTGCCTGTTTCTGGACGACTCTGGAATGGAGCTGGAGCGGTTGGTGTCTGTGGTCCCCCAATGGAAGATATCTCCTTTTCCGGTTCGTAAGCAGAATGCTTCAGGAAATGGCACTTAATGAAAAGGCCACTCCGGATTATGTAATCATTGATTATCTCATTTATTATGCATGCCGCCATTTTAAGAGTGTTCGGGAGAATATGGAAAAATGCCGGGAAATTCCATGCAATCAACGCAACAGGCTTGCGCTTCTCATGAATGAGCCTTATGACGCTGAAATATACCGCAGACTCACCAAGGAGGATTTCGTATTCAAACTGAGCTACAGGGCGGATTGGAAATCCAGAACGCGGGATGGACGTTGCACTTTTTACGGGAAACTGATATCTGACACAGTTTTCCCAGGCAGGGAATAAATGCATTGCAGAGAATATTCAACGCTGCTTTCGCGCGAGGAGTCCGGAGCCGTCAAGGGGCTGCTGATCCTCTTGATCGTTTTGGGGCATAATTCACTGATTATGCAGCCTACGGGACTTTTCCCTTACCTTTACAGTTTCCATGTCTACTGCTTCTACATATTCCCGTTCATCTACGGCTTCCGGGCTGAGTCAGATGACATCCCGTTGATCAGGGTCATCTGGGAAAAAACGCTGCACAACTTCAGACGTCTGTACCCGCTGTATATCATCTGGTGCGGGATCGGCATATTTGCCTCACACTTCATCAAACATCAGGAATTTGAGATCTTCAGGACGATATATTCCGTAATAAGCGGAAATCAGGTGACTCTTTCCCAATATTGCGGTTTTGCATTCCTGTGGTTTCTGCCGACCATTGTCGCCGTAATGTTCTGGAGGGATGTATTTTTCTGTCTGCCGCGCTGGGGAAAATGCGTGCAACTCTGCATTTCCCTGGCATTATGGACTCTTGCCGTAATGGGGTTCACAAATTTTCATCATTCAGGCAACTATATCCCGTTTGCATTGGCACAGGGACTTTATTTTTGCGCTTCAGGAATACTGGCAAGGTGGATTCTGGAGCACACGACAGTATCGGTCCTGACACGCACAGCGGCAATCCCGCTGTTTATGCTGATCCCAGTTTTTATCAGGTTCAGGGGATATTTGCCGCCGGACTTCACATGGCTTTCCTGGCTTATTCCCCCGACCGTGGCATTCATCTGCATTTATCAGTTCAAGAAGTATCTTTCAAGAAGCCGCATGCTGAGATTCATAGGGGAATATTCTCTTCAGATATATATTCTTCATATAATCGTGTTCAATGCCTTCTTGAAAACAGGAAAGTTCAGTGGTCTTGCGGCAGGTGTCGTCATCTACATTCTGACAATAGTTTGCTGCATTGCTGCCGCATATTGCATGAAACTCACTCCGGTCAAGTGGATGATCTTCCCATGGAAAGGCAGACAGACATGATAAATTTCTTTGACAATCTGCGCTTCTGGGGAAGCAAAAGGAACTCATTCCTCGCGGGCATCCGTTTCTATCAGTTCATGAACCATGCATCATTCCTGCTTGCCAATATGACCCTGCCTGTTTATTTCAGACTTACCGGGGATAAATATCGTCTTGAGCCTTCGCCAAAGACATCGGGACGCGTGATCGTTTCTCTTACATCGTTCCCCGCAAGAATTGGGAACGTGCATCTGGTCATTGAATCCCTGCTTCGGCAGACGCGCAAACCTGACAAGATCATTCTCTGTCTGACGAAATCACAGATTCCGGAAATCGGGAAACTGCCGTCACGGCTGCTTGAACTTCAGAAACGCGGTCTGGAAATAGTCTTGTGCGATGCCGCCATACGCTCCCATACAAAGTACCATCATGCTTTTCGTCATTACCCTGAAGACAATGTAATCACTGTCGACGATGACATTATTTATCGAACTGATCTTATAGAAAATCTTCTTGCCTGGCATGTACGTTTTCCGCATTCCATTATTGCCAACTGGGTAAAGAAAATACGGAACTGCGACGATATGCATTCATACTACTGCCAGTGGCCGGAGGCTGACGGAAGAGATGCCGGAATAGAAGCTGCCGATGATATGATATTCGGTGTCGGCGGCGTGCTGTATCCTCCGCACTGCATGTATAAGGACTGCCTCGACATCGATCTGATCAAGTCACTTTGCCTGACGGCCGACGATGTATGGCTTTCGTGCATGGGAATCCTTGCCGGAACGACTTTTGTATTCACAGGATATAAGCAAGGGCATCTGCCTGTCAGGATCAGGAATAATGTTACGCTGCTTGCACAGAACAGGACGGCAAACCAGATACAGGTCGACCGTGTGAATGACTATTATGCGGAGAGGCTTGGAATCAGGCCGTTATGCAGGCATGGAAAATAAAGAAGGCATCCGATTGTGCCGGAAACAAGAATAATAGCTTTTTATCTGCCGCAATACTATCCCACCGATACCAATAACCGTTGGTATGGCAACGGATTCACAGAGTGGACGAACGTGGGGAAAGCCAGACCTTTGTTCCACGGGCATGATCAGCCGAAAGTCCCTGCGGACCTTGGATATTACGATCTGCGCCTTGCTGAATCGTGCGAGGCTCAGGCCGCTTTGGCCAGGGAAGCTGGAATTGAAGGATTCTGCTATTATCATTACTGGTTTGGAAGCGGTGTCGAGGAATTGACATTGCCCTTGAAAATGATTCTGGAATCAGGCAGACCGTATTTCCCTTTCTGTCTGTGCTGGGCCAATCAGTCGTGGTATTCAAAATTCTGGAACAATGATGCGTGTGGACTTCCCAGACTCATACTTGAACAGCATTATGATGGCGCCGAAGACAATGAAAAACACTTCTACTCGCTGCTCCGCGCTTTCCGCGACCGGCGCTATATAAGATATCCGGCATGTTGTTCCCTGGCTGCTTGCGCGGGTTACAGGCAGAAATCAAAGCCGGGAAGGCGAAAACTTAAAGGTCAGCACGCAGAACATGACACTGACCTGCAGGAATAAATGCTTGATATGAGAATGGCTGTCTCATCGAAAATCAGCAGACGGATTCGTATCCTGTCTTTGCTTGCCATGGTGTCCGTAGTGATTAAACACAGCGCCCCAACCTTGCCGTTTACAGAACCGGTCGATTTATTTTTCCGGTCTTTGCTGACGACATCCTGGACAAATTGGGCGGTCCCTTATTTTTTCATTGTTTCAGGTTTTTTCTTTGCAAATTCGTCCGACAGCGGATATGGGCTGCAGGTGCGGAAAAAAATCAAGACACTGCTGTTGCCGTATATCATGTGGGCAATAATCGGTTTTTTGATTATGACACCGTTGAATATGCTGAATAATATCATGACGGGCAAGCCTGTCATTGAACATACTGTGTTTGGACTTCAAGGCTTGATGTCTGTATGGTCAGCGTTCGGAATCGTTGCAAATCCAATAAGGGGCATGGACGGTTTGCTTGGCCCGGCATGCAATGGCCCGCTTTGGTACGTAAGAGCACTGCTGCTTCTGTTTCTATTTTCGCCATTGTTTGTCTGGTTGAAAAGAATTTTGCCAAACGCTTTGGCCATAACGGCTCTTGGAATTGTTCTGTTTATCCCGTATTACGTCATCCCATGGATAACGCTTCCATGTTCGGCCATAGGGTATTTCCTGATCGGAATGACCTATCGCAACTTTATTTTTTGTCTCCGTATGCCTGACTCAATCAACATGCTTTGCGGATTGCTGACCGCCGCATGTGCATTCGTAAACGCCGCCATGATTTCTGATTATGTGAAAATACCGATTGTTTTCTGCAATATACCGCGTTTGTTTCCACTTTTAATGATTGTCTTTGCTTATCACATCGTAAAACGTATCGAAGAAAAAATACCCATAGATAAAATACCATTGGGATGGCCGTTCTGGACATACTGTTTCCATGGCACAATTATCAGCTGTATTGCCGTAGGCTGCATGATCCTTGGTGGAAAATCAAGAATGGCGTTGTACATAATTATGCTGTCTGTGCCTGTAATTACTTTGCTGCTGTCTTTCCTGGCGTTCAAGATAATGAATACATATTTTCCAAAGACATTGGCCTTTTTATGCGGAGGCCGAGTATAATGACCGGGAGAAAAATTGCAAATTCGCTTATGCTGTGCATCTGTGCGTTCAACGCTGAAAAATATCTGGATCCAGTCCTCTTGGGGACATCCGTTAGAGGAGTAATAAATCATGGGCTTTGACGCAAGAATTATTGCTTTTTATTTGCCGCAATACTATCCAACAGAGACGAATAATCTTTGGTATGGAAAAGGATTTACAGAATGGACAAATGTCGGGAAAGCAAAACCATTGTTCAGGAGACATGAACAGCCGAAAGTTCCGGCAGATCTGGGATATTACGATTTGCGACTTCCTGAAGTCAGATCAGCACAAGCAGAGCTGGCACGAGAGGCAGGAATCGAAGGCTTTTGTTATTACCATTATTGGTTTGGATCTGAGAAAGATCATGCAGGAGAGGAATTATGGTTTCCATTCTCTGAAGTTGTTCGGCTGAAAAAACCGGATTTTCCTTTTTGTCTTTGTTGGGCGAACCAATCTTGGTATTCAAAGTTTTGGAGCCCGGATGTCAATGCTTCTCCAAAATTAGTCAGAGAACAAACCTATGATTCCGAAGAAGGTATCCAAGAGCATTTTTATTCTTTATTAAATGCTTTTCAAGATTCTCGCTACATAAGGGTGGATGGAAAATTGTTATTCATGATTTATCGTCCTTTGGAATTTCCTAATGTACAAGATTTTATGAAGCAATGGTCGGAACTTGCCAAAAAGGAAAACCTGGAGGGGGTTTATTTCATTGGACAAGCTGTCAATGACGAGGACGCTGAAAAGATTTTTTCTTTAGGATTTCATGGCGTAAATATTATCAGGAAAGATGACTATCTGAAGCATTTTCCTTATAATAGCAAATCCCTCTACTGGCTTCATAAGGCAATGCGTGCATGCGGAATGGCACCGTATCATGTTGATTATAGAAAAATATCAAAATACTTTTTCCAGGATACAGGAATTGAAGTATTTAATGAGAATGTTTATCCAACCATTATTCCCAATTGGGATCATTCTCCTAGAAGTGGAAAACGTGCCTCTGTATTTACAAATTCAACTCCTGAAAATTTCAGAATGCATGTTAAGGCCGTTTTATCCGGGGCAAGGAACAAGAAGTCGAATAAAAATATAATCTTTTTGAAATCTTGGAATGAATGGGGGGAAGGTAACTATATGGAACCTGATTTAAAATACGGGAAAGGTTATATTCAAATTTTACAAGAGGTTCTAGATAAATAATGAATGTTTCACAAAATATAAGTCAACGAATTCGTATTTTATCGCTATTGGCAATGCTCTCAGTTATTATCATTCATAGCGAGAATGTTAATGTTTTGTCTAGTCCTAAAACATGGAATGTTTGTTTGCAAATTTTTTTAACAAACGCATTAACTTCCTGGGCGGTTCCCATGTTTTTCATGATTAGTGGCTTTTTATTCGGAAAGACTGAAAATTTTATGTATTCAAGAATGCTTAAAAAGAAATTTTTTTCTTTATTTATACCTTTTGTAGCATGGGGATTGATTGGCTATGTCTTTTATCTATCATATTCATTAATTTTTAATTATTTTGCAAATAGATCAATGTTTGCGAATACCATGCTTATGTCTGATTCTTTCTTTAAATCTCTCAATGCGATATTTGGATTTTTCCAATATGAATATATAAAAAATGATCTTGTTGCTCCAATTGGAAATCGTCCATTGTGGTATATTAGAACGCTGATTTTTCTTTTTATATTTTCTCCTTTTTTTATCTGGCTTAAGAATTTATCGTTCAGATTCATTTTTTATTTGGGTTTAACTTTAGTAATTATCTTTCCTAATGTATGTATTCCTTTTGTTTCATTAAAATGTTATGCAATCGGTTATTTCATGATCGGAATGACAGTGAATAAAGTTTTGAAAAGACAAATAAATAGCCGCTTCGTTCTGTTCTCATTACTTGTATTATCGATTTTTATATGTCTTTATAAATCATTAGAATTTGTAGGCATATTAGAACATTATGCCATTATGTCATTTTATGTTAATATTTTACCTCTGTTACTTTCCGCATGTTTATTTATAATTTCAAATATTTTAAGAAATTCATATTTGAAAAATATACCATTCTGGTTTCCTTTTTGGACATATTGTTTCCATGGCATATTTATGTATTATTTCCATGGTATGTATGTGTTTATATTGTCAGCAATATTTTTGGAAGTACTGGGTGATTCTTCCTGCGTTTCAATACTTCTCCTTTTACTTACGCCATTAACTATCTTGATTCTTTCATATATTTGTGGTTCATGTTTCCTAAGATTTTTTCCAAGACTCTTTTTAATTTTATGTGGATGGCGTGTATGAAATTTCATATTTTAGGCACTAGATGAATAGTCTCATGACAAACAACAATATATTGCTCCCATTTAAGGAAGTGCTATATTAAGAGAGAAAATCGGAGGATCAGCAATGGGCACGAATCGGAAATGGACGGGCAAGGAAAAGCTTGCAATCGTACTGGAAGGCATGAAGGGCGGAATCCGCCTGAGCGAGCTGTGCAACGAGCACGGAATCAGCCAGGGAATGTATTACAAATGGCGGGATCAGCTTCTGACGGACGGGGCCAAACTGTTTGACCGTGGCGGAATAGACCACGCAAGGGAACGGCTGGACGTAATGCACCCTTGAATAAAGGGGAGCATTACAGGTCGCTGATACCATTTATGATAAACATAACTCTTTGCATTTGTTTTTATAACAGTGCTCTCTATTTGACTGAGACGCTGGAGAGTTTGAGCGCACAAAGTTTTCGCAATTTTAAATTGCTTCTGATCGACGATGGAAGTGTGGATGAAACCAATCAGGTGATAGACTCCTTTTTCGAGTCTCATTCCATGCCGCATGAAGTTGTGAAGATGCCGGAAAACCGTGGAACCGCTTATTGTAGGGAATATGCCTTGCGGCATGTCGATACGCCGCTGATGATGTTCTTTGATTCCGATGACATCGCGGAACCAGCAATGATCGAAACATTATATCGGAAAATTCAGTCTGATGATACTCTCATAGCCGCAAGCTGCTACTGTTCGTATATGGATGCCGGCGGCAATACACTGCGCGGCGGTCTTTATCTCGGTCCGAAAACAAAAGAAGAATTCCTTGAAAAAGCCGGACATGGGAAAATGATATTCATGCTTCCTCCAACCATCTTCCGCAGGGAATACGCCATCCGCGCGGGAGGATATCGGCAGGCCGAATGGTTTCCGGCAGGTCCGATCCGTTATCAGGACCTCTCCGAAGACGTGGACCTGTGGGGAAGAATGTCCGATTTCTTCACAGAAGGCAAGTGGATGGCAACGGTGCCAACAGTGCTTTTCAAGTACAGGAAAAACACCAATACGCTTTCGGCAGGCTTTGCAAAGACCCGTGGTATGGGGCAGAAACTCATGTACATAAAAGCCAATCAGTTGAGACGCCGTTCCGGACTGAGTGAACTTCACTTTGAGGAATTCTGGAAAAGTCTCGGGATATGGACGAAATTCAATTTTGAACGCCGCAATCTCGGAGCCTGTTTCTACCGCAGGGCCTGTTTCGCCTGGGTGAACCGCAGCCTGCTGAGCTGTGCATGGAATCTCGGCCTCGGCACAATATGCTCCCCGCTCTATCCGCTTGAAAAATATAAAGCCAATTTCCGGAAAAATGGAAAATGATCCAGTTCTTAAAAGCATTCTTCAAACTTCTGAACTCAAAGTATCTGTATGCAGTCCTCCGAAACCATGAATCCCTGCCAGAAGACAGCGCCAGCCGCGATATCGATATTCTGATTCCTGCTGCCGAACTCAAAGAACTGCAAAAATATCTTTCCGCCTTTGCCTCCGCAGTCGGATGCCGGATCCTGTACACGAACGAGGACAATCAGTTTCTTACCGTGGTTTTCATGGATTCCGATTGCAAGGTATTCCAGATCGATTTCCAGCATAATTTCGCGTGGATGGGGATCGACCTGCTGGACGAAATGGAAGTGCTTGGACACAGGAAGTTCAATGGAAAAGTCTATCATCTGGACGAGCTTTATACATTCCTCCCGAAATATCTGTACAGCCGCATACTCGGTTCCTCATATCCGGAAAAATATGCCGGAATACGCATGGCCGCACTCGAAGCATCAGGAAAAGAACTGGAGTCCGTGCTGCGGCGTCTTTCGCTCAATGCAGGAGGCATGGAATACTGGGACAAGACCGGAAAATGGACTCTCAGGCTCCGTGCATTCACCGCCGCAATGAAAATGTCGCCGTTGCGCGCCGCTGAACGCATGGCCTGCTTCATCATGAATTACATCCTCGCTCTGTTCTTCAGGCGCGGGCTGATGGTTTCATTTTCAGGGCCCGACGGATGCGGCAAGACGACAGTGATCGAACTGCTCCGGAAACGGCTTGCGGTCAACACTCCGCTGCTTTTCCATTTCAGACCGTCGCTGTTCCCGAATCTCGGCGAGGTCGGGGCGAAGGCAGGCGTAATCAGAGAGGTAGACCGCAATTTCGACCGTCCGCACCGTGCGAAACGCAAGGGCTTTTTCAGTTCGGCGGTCCGGCTGGGATATTATTCCGCGGATTATGTCATCGGGTATTTTCTGAAGGTCATGCCGCTGCGGGAACGCAAACAGATCGTATTCTTCGACCGGTATTTTACGGATGTGATCGTCGACGGCGAACGCAGCAGCATTTTCCTGAATTACAAGTTCACCGCATGGCTCCGGCATTTCATGCCGGCATGCCGGTACAACTTCTTCTTCCGCGTCGATCCGGACAGGATCCTTGCACGGAAACAGGAACTTTGCAGAGCCGATATAGAGCGAATCTATTCCAGACTCGAATATCTTGCCGCCCGCGACAGAAGGTGTTATTGGATCGACAACAACGGAACTCCGGAAGAAGCCGTGCGGCAGATACTGAACATCATGGCTGTCGGCGTAAGGAGAAGCGATGCCGGGGCATTGTCAAGATAATCCTCTGCATCGGTTCGACGGCAGGAACGGCGCATCTTTCTTCCTTTCCTCCAGGAATTTTGCTTCATGGAGAAAAAGCCTGGAATTCTACCGTGCCTTCTCGTATGCGGCACAGGTGAAAAAAACGGCTGTGGAACTTGCATACCCTGTATTGAAGATGCGAGGCGGATTCTCCGCGGACGAGGCAGCCGAATCTGTCGCGGCTGAACTGGAACTTCCGTTCAAGCCTGACATGCATGGCGATTGTTCCGCAATGATCTCTCCGACACGCGACAAGGCAATTATTCATCGGCATGGCTCGGGATATGAGAAAATAGCTTCCGGCGGAAGTCTTCCCGGCGTTTCGAGAGAGCTTGATGTTTACAGGCTTATGGCCGGAAATCCTCCGGAATCGTTTGCCGTGTCCGCGGTCTCAGATGTGGAAGAGACAGCTGAATACGTCCGCTTCTTCATGCATTATGCCGGAGGAAGTTTTACCGGAACGATGCCCGGCATCGAAAAAAACGTGCTCCCCCTTTCAGAGTTTTTCATGAAAGCTGAAGCGAAAACAGCCGCATGGCGTGATTTATACGATTGCCTGGCGCTCAGAAATCAGAATGTTGAAAAAATGCTCGCCCCCGACGATATGCGCGGCATGATTCAGACCGGACTCGTGCACAGGGATTTCAAACCGTGGAATGTCAGAAGCGGGGAGAGACCGCTGTTCTTCGATTTCGAGGAGGCCGCATTTGACGGCTGTCCGCTTGAAGACCTCTTCAACTATGATGTGGATCCCATGCTGCGCCGCACAACGCCGGAGGCCGTATGGAAGCATGTCAGGCTGAAGACTTTTCATGCGGCCATGGAACTGCTTGAATATCTCAGCATCAATATTTCGGAACTTCCACGGTGCTGGAAATGGTATCTCCTTGAGCGGACCGTGTTCTGGAGTGAACGCGGACAGAATCAACTTTCCGGCAGATTCGCCGAACTTATGAAAATCTCCGTAAGATGAATGCAAAACGATTGAAGCTTTTTATATCGGCATACGCGTGCGAGCCTGAAAAGGGATCAGAACCCGGCATCGGCTGGAATGTGGCTTCCGAACTGGCGAGATACCACGAAGTGCATGTGCTCACCCGCGCCAACAACCGCGGCGTCATTGAAGCGGCTCTGGGCGGAAGAAAGGAAGACGTCCCGGTATTCCATTATTACGATCTGCCCAAATGGCTGAGTTTCTGGAAAAAGAAACGCCGTGGATACAGGCTGTATTATTATCTCTGGCAGTACGGAGCGTTTTTCCATTACAGGAAATTTGTGAACACATTCGGCTTCGATATCGTGGAACACCTTACGTTCGCAAATTTTGCCATGCCATCGCTGTTCATGCTGTGTAATCCAGTCACGGTATATGGACCGATTGGCGCGACATCTATACCGGCCGCCGTTTTCAGGGCTCTGCCGTTCAAAGTGCGCATGAAGGAAAGATTCAGGAAGTATGCAATGTCATTCATGTGCCGTCTTGAGCCGATGCGTGTCCTGACACCGCTGAAAGCCGATTGGATCATTGAGTCGGGCATGGAAGAAGGGAAGAGCAGTTTCCCAAATCGTTATGCGGCGAAAATACGCAGGCATCCGCAGACGGGGATAAATACTTCCGAACCTGAGTACAGGATGGGCCGGAAACGTGCTGACGATGGTAAAATAAGGCTGCTGATATGCAGTGAATTCTTTCACTGGAAAGGGGTCATTTTCTCGTCCGAATTGTTCGTCAGGATCGCAAAAAAATATGACAACTCAGAGCTTCTGATCTATGGTTCAGGTCCTGAAAAAAGCACGATGGAGGATATTTTCCACAAAGCCGGGATTAAAGACCGGGTCCGTTTTATGGGGTTTGTATCCAAGGAAGAAATGATGCAGGCGCTGCTTGATGCCGATCTGCTGCTGTATCCGTCTTATCATCATGGACTTGCCACAGTGATATTGCAGGCGATGTTTGCCGGACTTCCGATAGCGGCAATGGCTGGAGACCCTGTGGCGCTTGCAGTTTCTGAGGGAGCCGGACTGACAGCGGACGGCGGAAACATGGAAGAGATTATGAACGACCTTGAAAGAAAGGTATCACAAATGATTGATTCTCCGGAATTGAGAAAAAAACTCGGAGACCGTGGCCGGGAGCTGATACGGACAAGATATGAATGGAGCGTGCTTGTCCGGAAACATGTGTCGCTTCTTGAGGAAATGGCATGCGTGAAAGCAAAGCAATGACATCCAGGGTCAGAATACTGGTCGATTGTCATGCATTCGATCAGCCGATGCGTCAGGGAATAACGACTTATCTGGCCGGACTGTACAGGGAAGCCGTATTGATGGCGCCTGAAATGGATTTCTGTTTCGCGGCGGAGAACATAAATACATTAAAGTCTGTTTTCGGAAATGCTCCTAACGCCGGTTACATAAAACTCGGCAAACGCGGCAGATTCATGCGGCTCGCATATGAATTCCCGCGGCTGATAGAACAGGGGAAGTTCGATTATGCTCATTTCCAGTATACGGCGCCTCTTGTGAAAAGATGCCGTGAAATAATAACCATGCATGATATTTTATTCTGCGATTTTCCTCAGCTGTTCAGCATGAAGTACAGAATAAGCAAAAAAATGCTGTTCAGATGTTCAGCACGCAGGGCCGATATCCTGCTTACTGTGTCAGATTATTCGAAACAGCGCATCGCGGCAAACTGGAATATCAATAAATATAAGATACGTGTCACGCCGAATGCCGTAGGCAGGCAATGGGAATTACCGCCTTCCGCCGTTCAGACAGAGGGAAAGACAAAGTATCCTTTTTCACGTTATATTCTGTTTGTCAGCCGCATAGAACCCAGGAAAAATCATGCCGGACTTTTACGCTGTTTCCGCGAACTGCAGCTTTGGAAACGCGGCATTGGTCTGATATTTGTCGGCGCCGATGCTGAAAAATACGATGAACTGAGCATGGAAAAATCCATGCTCAGCAGCATGGCTGAACCTTTTGTCGTCCGCTATCGGAATCTTGATGAGACGATGCTGCGGAGCATTTATGCCGGAGCGGACCTGTTTGTGTATCCGTCGCTGGCGGAGGGATTCGGAATACCGCCGCTTGAGGCGGCTGTTTCCGGAATCCCGTGCCTGTGTTCGGACCGTACGGCGATGCATGATTATGATTTTTTCGGAAACGGCCTTTTCGATCCCGGAAATAACGGAGAGCTGAAATGCAAAATATCGGATTTTTTTGATGGGAAGCTGAAACTCCCTGATGTAAATGAGGTAAAAAAAATGGTAATGGGAAAATATTCATGGGAATCATCGGCACAAATCTTAATAGATGCCGTGAAAAAAGATTCTGGAGCTGCGTTTCGACATGAAGTCTGAAGGAGCAATTCAGAGTAAAATGAAAAAAGTTGCAATCATCGGTACCGTCGGAATCCCGGCGCATTACGGCGGTTTTGAAAGCTTCGCTGAACAATTGGTGCAGAGGCTGTCAGATCAGTTTGAAATTACTGTGTACTGTCAGAAATCTGCATTCACCAGGCGTCCGCAAATGATAGGGAATGTGCATCTGAAATATCTGCCGCTCAAGGCAAACGGAGTTCAAAGCATTCCGTATGACGTTTGCGCGATAATGGACGCGCTCAGATATGCCGACACCCTCCTTGTACTGGGCGTGGGCGGATGCACGGTGCTGCCGCTGCTGAAACTGCTGGGATGCCGCAGAAGGATCATCGTCAATATCGACGGCATCGAATGGAAGCGCGGGAAATGGTCCGGACCGGCGCGATGGTATCTTCACCTTGCTGAACGCTGTGCCGTAAAATATGCTGATGTCGTTGTAGGGGACAATCAGGTGATTGTGGACTATGTCCGATCCGAATACAAATGCGACTGCAGACTTATCGAATACGGTGCAGACGACACCCCATGGAAGGCTGTATGAAGAATTATCCTTTTCTGAAGGAACGGTATGCGTTCACCGTATGCCGCATCGAACCTGAAAACAATATCGCGATGGTGCTTGAGGCTTTCTCCGGTTCTCCGGCACTTCCCCTGGCAGTCGTCGGCAACTGGGACCACAGCGAATACGGACGCAGACTGCGCCAAAAATATGGGGATGTTCCTCATGTCTTCATGCTTGATCCGATTTATGAACCGTCTGAACTGAATGCTCTCAGAGGCGGGTGTTCAGCGTATATTCACGGACACTCCTGCGGCGGCACGAATCCGTCGCTGATTGAAGCAATGTTTCTTGGACTTGCGGTAATCGCTTTCGACGTCAACTTCAACCGTGAAACTACAGAGAACAGTGCGCTTTACTTTGATTCTGCGGAACGGCTTGCCGGAATTTGCACAGGACTTGATGAAAAAACCATAAAGCGCACAGGAGCAAAAATGAAGGAGATCGCTGACCGACGTTATACGTGGAAGCGCATCTGCGAATTGTATGCAAAACTATTTTGAAGGGATATTTGAACATGCTTAAAATCATAGTTACTGGAGGCGCCGGCTTCATCGGCTCGGCGCTTATCCGCCACCTGGTCGAAAACAGACTGGCGGAAGTCACAAATCTTGACAAACTCACCTATGCCGGAAACCTCGAAAGCCTGAGGGATATTGCAGATTCGCCGCTTTACCATTTTGCAAAACTCGATATCTGCGACCAGAAAGGCGTAGAAAGACTTTTCGCTGAATTTCAGCCCGACGCAATCATGCATCTCGCGGCAGAATCGCATGTGGACCGCTCAATCGACGATCCGCTGTGCTTTGTGCGGACGAATGTACTCGGCTCGGCGAATCTCCTTCAGTGCGCCCTGAATTACTGGAAAGGTCTTCCGGAGGAACGCAGAAAAGCTTTCCGGTTCCAGCATATCTCAACAGACGAAGTGTACGGCAGTTTAGGCAAAACCGGTTTCTTCAAGGAAACAACGCCCTGCGATCCCAAGTCTCCGTATTCGGCAAGCAAGGCATCCAGCGACCACATGGTGCGCGCATGGGGGCATACGTTCGGACTTCCGGTGCTTGTTTCCAACTGTTCCAACAACTACGGTCCGTACCATTTCCCTGAAAAACTCATTCCCCTTGTCATACTGAATGCGCTTGACGGAAAGAAGCTCCCCGTTTACGGCAGGGGCGACAACATCCGCGACTGGCTCTATGTCGAAGACCATGCAAAGGCGCTCTGGCTCATCAACCGCAAAGGCGTTCCGGGCGAGACCTACAACATCGGCGGCCATAACGAGCGCACAAACCTTCAGGTGGTGCAGACTGTCTGCGGGATTCTTGATGAACTCAGACCGAAAACTTCCGGACACTACGCGGACCAGATCACTTTCGTGGCGGACCGCCCCGGACACGATCAGCGATATGCGATCGACTCCGGAAAACTTCAGCGGGACCTGGGATGGCATCCGGAAGAGAATTTTGACACCGGAATACGCAGGACGATTCAGTGGTACCTTGATAATTCGTGGTGGTGGCGTCCGATACGCGACCAGAAATATTCCGGGGAACGCCTCGGCAAAGGAGCAGTGAAATGAAAGGAATCGTATTGGCCGGAGGTGCTGGAACGCGCCTGCATCCTATTACATGCGGAGTCTCCAAACAGCTGCTTGCCGTCTATGATAAGCCGATGATATATTACCCGGTCAGTGTTCTCATGCTTGCCGGAATACGTCAGATCCTGGTGATCACCACACCGGAAGATCAGGCGGGCTTTCAGCGTCTGCTTGGCGACGGCAGCCGTTTCGGCGTGAATTTTTCCTATGCAGTTCAGCCGAATCCGGGCGGACTTGCTCAGGCATTCCTGATCGGCGAAAAATTCATCGGTACAGACAGCGTTTCGCTGGTGCTCGGCGACAATATCTTCTACGGCGCCAATTTGGGACCGATGGTACGCAGAGCCGCGGCAAACGGGCACGGAGCCACAGTGTTCGGCTACTATGTCAGCGACCCCGAACGCTTCGGAGTGGTGGAGTTCGATGAAAATTTCAAGGCCCTGTCCATAGAGGAGAAGCCCACGGTCCCGAAATCGAACTATGCCGTAACAGGGCTTTATTTCTATGACAACGACGTCGTGAAAATCGCAAAGTCGATCAGGCCTTCCGCCCGCGGCGAACTTGAGATCACGGCAGTCAACAATGAATATCTCAAACGGGGAGACCTTCGCGTCGAACGCCTTGGACGCGGGTATGCATGGCTTGACACCGGAACCCACGACTCCATGCTCGATGCGGGAAACTTTATCCGCACGATTGAGACCAGACAGGGACTTCAGGTGGCATGCCTCGAAGAAATAGCGTATGAAAACGGATGGCTCGACAAAAACAGCATCCTCAGCGGCTGCCGCGACATGCTGAAGACAGACTACGGAAAATATCTCATAAGGATGATCGGACAATGAATGTGACGGAATTTGAATTCCGGGGCATAAAACTTCTGGAACCGAAGGTATTCGGCGATTCCAGAGGATATTTCTTTGAATCGTGGAACGAATCACAATATGCGGATGCCGGAATCCGCTGCCGCTGGATTCAGGATAACGAATCCAAGTCGCGTTTCGGAGTGCTTCGCGGACTTCATTATCAGGCTGCGCCGTACACTCAGGCCAAGCTTGTAAGGGTGATCTCCGGAGCGGTGCTTGACGTGGCTGTGGACATACGCAAAGGATCATGCACCTTCGGAAAGCATGTCGCGGTGGAACTCTCGGGTGAAAACAAACGCCAGCTGTTCATCCCTCGCGGATTCGCTCACGGCTTTGCCGTCCTCAGCGAAGAAGTCGTCTTTGCCTACAAGTGCGACAATCCGTACATGCCGTCATCGGAACGGGGAATCCGTTTCGACGATCCCGCGCTCGGCATCGACTGGCGCATCAGACCGTATGAATGGATCTTGTCGGAAAAAGACAGGAACAATCCGCTTTTCACTGATATTGAACCATGGGAGGATGCGGAATGAAGATCATGGTCACTGGCGGGAAAGGCATGCTGGGCAGAACCATTCAGCACGAACTGAAAGAGAACGATCTCATCATCGCAGACCTGCCTGAATGCGATATTACCGATGCGGCCGGTTTTGAAGCATACCTCGCAGAAAAAAAACCTGATGCAGTGATTCACTGCGCGGCGATGACCGCTGTCGACAAGTGTGAAACTGCGGCTGATTCGGCATACAGGCTCAACGCCGTCGGTTCCGGAAATGTGGCATCGGCATGCTTCCGACATGATGTGCGCCTGATAGCGATATCCACCGATTATGTCTTCGGAGGCGAACTTGATCGGCCTTATAATGAGTTCGACGCTGCCGGCGGAGCTCATACGGTTTACGGAAAGACCAAGTTTGCAGGCGAGGAACTGATACGGCGTCACTGTCCGGACCATGTAATATGCCGCATATCATGGCTTTACGGAGCAGGCGGCCCCAGTTTCGTCCATGCGATGATGAAACTGGCCGACGGAACACATCCGGAGCTTAAAGTTGTGAACGACCAGCACGGCAATCCGACTTCTGCCGCTGCCGTGGCGCGCCAGTTGAGAAACATCATTGCGAACCGTGCGCTCGCGGGAACATTCCATATGACATGCGAGGGCGAAGCCACATGGTATGATTTCGCACTTGAAATATTCCGTCTGGCCGGAGTGAATCAGACCGTGACACCGTGCACGACGGCTGAATTCCCGCGTCCGGCGCCGCGTCCGCTGAATTCGCGTCTGGAAAAGAAAATGCTCAGGCTCTGCGGTTTGCCCGCAATGCCGGACTGGCATGACGCGTTAGCCGAATTCATCAAGACTGAATTCCCGGCAGAATAGGTGCGCTTCGTTTCCTGCTGAACAATGTGGATTCTTTTGCATACAGTCGACAGATTCCATCAGGGCAGGTCCAGCTTTGTGTTGGACAGAAAAGCTGGACAACCTGACGAGGCGGCAAACGGCCCGGCAAATATCATGGGAAAAAGCATCCCTGCCTGCTTCATGGAACAACAATAGTCCGGGTTTGGAGGAAAAACACCACATATATTGCCGCGGAAAGCCATCTGGCGTCTGTGATTGCCGTCATAGACTGGTTCAGCCGGAAAGTTCCTGCCTGCAGCACGGTCAGCACGATGGATTCTCTTCATTGCGTCGAAACGCTTGAAACCGCCATTGCGAAATACGGGGAACCGGAAATATTCAAGATGGAACGTTTCTGGTGGCCTCTGAAACATGAAGACCTGAAAATCCGGGAGCATGTCTCGGTTCCGCGACTCAAGGTGTGGGGAATGTTTATCATAATGCAAGGGCGGTTGCGCCTGTCATTCGACTGAAAACAGTCCAACCGGATGACAGTGCGAAGATGGTTTATTTATTGGTCATGTTCGGCGTGATGACTGATTTTAATGCATTTTCATTGGCTGCCTGTCCCTTGAACCCTCGGCAGGACTCGAAGAGCCCTGCACCCTGCGCAAAAAAATCATTTTTTTTGCGCTCGTTTTTTGTCGACACCTGTCGTCCAGGGGGCAAACCTCCGTTTTTTTCCCCCGCCCCCCGAATTCCTGGGAAAAAAACAGTCAACGTTCCGTACACAGCCCAAAAAAATTATTCGGCAAGATGCGGGATAGAACCATTGTTCGGCCGCCTCAAACAATGGACGCCGCTGCGGCGGCTGAGAATACGTGGTAAAGAATCCGTCCACTTTTCAATTTATATGATCTTTGCAATGCATAACGTCATGCAGGCGGCAAGAATTTTAGAATTTGGTCCTCGTAAGAATGAAACAGCTTCTTTTTTGAACCGATTCGTTCAATTCCTTGCTGCTTTTGGGGGAAAATACGGATTCTGCCATTTCTGCAAAGCCTGTTTTCTGCGAATTTCTGGATTCTTCGATATCATAACTGAACTCTCTTTTCAAGCCGGTGCCATGTTGGCAGTCTTGCCGCCACCCCGCATGATTCATGTTAAATTTTTATTTTTGCACTTGACTTTAGAAGCGGCATGCTGTATATTGTTTTAAAGAAAAAAGTATACAGGTTTAATGATGCCGACCGGTTATAAAAAAATTGCGGATATGATTGAGGCCGAAATCGCCGCCGGAATAATCGCCCCCGGAACCAGGATGCCGTCACGCCGGGAAATCGGTGTGAAATATTCCGTGAGCGGCGTCACTGCGTACCGTGCGCAGCGCGAACTTTACCGCCGCAATCTGGTGCAGTGCAATCAGGCGCTTGGAGTCGAGGTGTTCGGTCCGTTTCTTCCTTCGAATGCTTCCTGTGAAGGTGCGAAGCTCAAAAAGATTATCTTTGTCAGCAATTCTGTAAGCACTGCGCCGGATTCCCGGATTGACGCGGTGCGCCGGCTTTCGCTGGCGCGCGGCTTGGAGTTCAATGTGATATTCGGAGAGGACGTCCTGCCGACGCGCATGGGAGAGGTTTATAAGACCGATACTCCGGATACGGGGTATGTCATTGTTTATCAGAACGGGGGAAAATATCCGCGGCTCAGTCAACTGCTGGCGTTGGCGCCGGGTGCGCATACCGTGATGATGGGAGCGGTGTTTCCGTATTCGCATTCCGTCGTCTATGACGTCCGGCGCGGGATGGCTGAGATCGTGGCGTTTGTCCGGTCCAGGGGAAAGCGGCGGGTGCTCTACACCGATCATTTTTACCTTCTCGGCAGTTACAACAACGCGGCGCGACGTCTCGGATGCGAGGAGGCGTGCGAAAAATTTGGGATGGCGTTTTCGCTGGTCGATCATGCCGATTACGCTGGTATTTTGAACGCGGTGCGTTCGTCCGCGCCGCCGGATGCGATCATTTGTTCGCAGGACGCGGTGGCGATGAGGATCTTTCAGCTGTTCGAATCCGAGGGCGTCCCCGCTGCGTCCCGCCCGATGCTGACCGGTTTTGACGGCGAGTCGCTGATCGGAGTCCCTCCGAATCTGACGACGTACGAATGCGATCCGGTGCCGCTGGCGGAAAAAGCGTTTGAGATTCTGCTGACCCGTCCGCGGCAACCGGCGATTTACGATACGGTTCTGATTCACGGCAGGCTTGTGAAGGGAAGATAACCCAACGGAAAGGAAAAACATGAATACTGCGAATGAAAATCACGGGATCGTCGGGCATTCCGCAACAATCGAATTTTTCAGCGTTGATCGCAGGACCGTCCGGCAACGGAACGACGTCGGAACGTGGCGGAATGGTTCGTTGAAGTCCCGCGCATGCCTTTCGTCCGCATTCGGTGCCCGCCCGCGTTTGCACGGCTTCGGACATTTTGTTTTCCGGCGGTCCGTGGAGATTGGAAAATACGGAATGCCCCGTTTTACATTGATCGAACTTCTGATCGTGATAGCAATCATCGCGATCTTGGCCGGAATGCTGCTGCCCGCTCTCGGCAAGGCGCGTGCCACGTCCAAAGGAGTCGTCTGCGTCAATAATCTTGCGCAACTCGGAAAAGTCCATGTGCTTTACATCGGAGACAATCAGGATTATTTTCCCTGGGTCGAGAAATATTCCATATCCTACCTCTATCAGAGAAGCACCAATCCGCTTGCTCCTTATCTGAGCTGGCCGAAATACCAGTCCAATGTTTTTATGGGCGGCGTTTATAAAAGCAACTCGGGGGAACTCACCGTCGGCATGCTGACCTGTCCGGAAGTGTCGGAGAAAAATCTTTATCTCACCCGACATGGAAATTTGGTGAATGTGCCGGAGGTGTTCGGTTCCATCTTTTACTCGCTGGCGATCAACAACTACATACGGTATGGCGGTTATCCGGTCAAACTGTCGGCCGTCCGCCGTCCCGCGGTACTGGTTCATTATGCGGACGGCGGCGGCAAGGGGTTCGTCCGCTGCAACAGCACATGGAATCCTGCGGACGGACACAATGACGGCAATGTACCGGCGCGGCACAACGGCAGTGCGAAATTCCTGTTCGCGGACAGTCATGTCACGTCATTCAATTTTGAACAGATTCCCGGCTCCCGCAACGGACACCCGTATTCAAGCCCGACCTGGCTGCCGAATTTATGACAGCGGGATTTTTTTTCACGGCGCGTAATATTGTTCCTGAAATCATCACCCGTTCAACCTGAAAATGTCAAATTCAGATCCGGAGGGAAAAATGTTTGAATTGTTTCATCGGCGTACACTGAAAACGAACAGGATGCTCTATCGAACGCTTTGGAAAACGGCGCTGCTGCCGCTTCTGCTGTCCGTGTGCTGTGCCCCGCTTCTCCACGGTGCGGAACCGCTGCCCGTGTTGTTGCTCGGCCACGGTTCCGATACCTGGAAGGCGGGGAAAATTCTTGCGGATCACCGCATCGTCTCAAAAACAATGCCGAACTGGCCGTCCCCGGATATCTATTCCGCATATTCCGTTGTCTATATCGGAGACAGCCTCCAGGAAATCACGAAGGACGCCTGGTCGGAAAAAACGCTGACGCAAGTTGCGGCGTTCGTGGAAAACGGCGGGACGCTTATTTTTTCCGGCGACACCGCGTTTCAACTTGCGGGAGGGAAAAAACAGCTGCCCGCCGGTTTCGCGGAACTCCTCGGGTTCGGCTGTTTCGTCGATCTCAAGCCGGAGCGCATCACCGGCACGCAGATTCCCTGCGGCGTTTTGTCCGGAACTGCGATTCCCGGAGCGAAAAATACCGGGTGGACGCGTCATGCCACATTGGGGGCGGATCGTCTTTCGAGCGGAAAAGCAATCGCTTTCTTCAACGACGGCGGCAGACGGATTGCGGCGGCCACGGAAAATCAATATGGCAAGGGCAGGGTTTATTTTATCGCGCCAACGTTGCACCGGGTGGCCGGAAATGGAGAAATTCCTCTGGGAAATCCGGACCGAAACGGGAAATGGGTTCTCAACGAACAGGGACGGAGTTCGGAAATCTTATTCTGTTTTTTTCTGTCGCTTGTTGAAAAAAACGCCGCCATTCGGCGTTCTCCCGCGCAACTCCCCGTTCTGGTCTCCGGCGGAGATTCGGCGAAAATCGAATTATCCGCGCTGAAACAGGGACGGGTCGCATTTCAGGTGTCGTTCGGATGGGTGCCCGTGTCGGAATATAAAAAATATGCGCTCGTCTACCTCGGAGAAACATTCCATTATGAAAAGAAAAATCACTCGTGGCTCGCTCCCGACGATTTGAAAACGGTGCGCGAATATTTGGAAAACGGCGGAGTGATTGTGACGAGTGGGGGAATTCCCCGGGAACTTTCCGCTGAAAAAGACGACATGGGAACGCTCGCTCCGCTTTTTGGTTTCGCAGGTCTGCCCCACGTGAAGAACAGTACACTCGGAGATTTTATTTTCACGTCCGGAGAATTGCGAAAAAAAGCCTTGATTGAATCGGCGATTCAGGATTGGCGCGACTATGTGTTTGTGCTGCCGCGAAATATTACCACCGCGCAGGTTCTCGGCGAATTTCAGACCGCGTCCGGCAATGTGCCGGCGCTGACCGTCAACCGCGTCGGACGGGGACGGGTTTACTGGCTCCCGACCAACCCGTACAAACTGCTGGCCAAATGGCGGAACGGGCTCGGAGAACCGAATGAAAACGGCGTTTTCATCTTGAATAAGCGCGGCCGCGCCGCCGACGATCTTCAACGCTTGTTCGTCTATTTGTTCAGCACACCGGAAAATGTCGCCCCGAAAAAAGAGTTTCCGGAGAAAAAACAGTGGGGGCTGATTCCGCTCGGCGCTCCCGGCAATCTGCCGTCGCCGAGCGCATTCCGGAATCCCGTCGTTTACAAAAAGCCCGTGACTCCTCCCGATGCGTTTCCCTTGAGTGAAAATGGCGTCGCCCGGGCGGTGATTGTCGCTCCGGCTGATGGACGGCTGGACCATTTGGCGGCAGATCTGCGGGATGGTCTGCGGGCAATCACCGGCGGACAATTTCCCGTCGTCCGCACCGTTCCGGAAAAGACCAATGCCATTGTGCTGTTCGATGAGAACAACGCGAAGGACTTTTCCATTGACTTGGACGGCGCCGGTCCGGATACGGCGATCGCCCGGACCGCGGGACAAACGCTGCTGATCGGCGGCAAGGGACTTGGCGGCAGGCTGGCGCTTTCTTATTTTTTTGAAAAACTCGGATGCCGTCGCTTGTGGCCGGGACGATCCGGCCGGGTTGTGCCGCGGCGTCCGACGCTTGCCGCGCCGCGGCTTGCGCTTCGCTCCGTCCCGGCGCTTTCCTCCCGCTGCATTCGTTTCGGGCGGATTCTGTCGCCGTCGTTCATCCGGGGCGCAGCGCATGCCGGCGTGGATTTAAAACAGTACGCAGCGAGCGTTCAGGAGGAGGAAAAGGAGTTTTTCCGTTGGCACGGAATCGTTCCCATCGGGGAGCAGAGGAAGGATTTTGTGTGGGGAATCAGCTTCAACAAACAGAATAACATTTATACGAGATGCGGAAAAACCCATCCGGAATATTTTGCTCTGCAGAGCGACGGCAGCCGTTCGCAGGACGCCAGTCCCGGACGTTACCGTCTCTGCCACAGCAATCCCGGGGTGATTCGGCAGGTTGCCGCGGACTGCATCGCGGCACTCAAAGCGAAACCGGGGGCTAAGGTGGTCTGCATTCCGCTCACGGACGGGGGACAGCCGACCTTCTGCATGTGCGCCGAATGCCGCAAGCTTGATCCCGTCAACGCCGAACCGCGGAAAATCCCATTCACGATTTATATGACTTGCCAGCCGATGAATTACGTCGCTCTCACCGATCGCGTGCTTGCTTTTTCCAACGCAGTCGCCGGAATTGTCAATGCCGAATATCCGGATGTCAAACTTTATATGTACTGTTACAGCCATTATTCGCCCGCTCCGGTGAAAGTCAAACCGCATCCCGCGTTGTTTCCCCTCCTCGCAACTATGGAATACACCTCCGCGGCGGAGCGCTGCGAGGGATTGCGCCACATGATGAAATACGCGTCGTTTCCGTCGCACTATATTTGGGGAACTTGCGCCATATGGGGATTCAAGGACACGCTCGCGCCGCAGAACTTTGCACGCAATATATTCGAGGATATGGAGGCGTTCAAAGCCAATTCGGTCGTTATGACCGATTTTGACGCCTTCGAATCCCATTGGGCGTTCAAGACTCTGGTTTATTACGCCGTCATCAAGTCGCAGTGGAATCCCGATCGGCTTGACTATGAGGCCGTATTCCATGATTTCTGCGAGCGGGGGTTTGGCGCGGCCGCTCCCAGGGTGCGCGAATTTTTCTCGCTTCTTGAAGCAACCATGGAGGCCGCCGCCCGGGCGAACGGCGGGCGGGGAGGCGATTATCACGATTTCTTCGATGAAAAAGTCATCGCGTCCCTGCGGAATATTCTTGCGGAGGCGCGCCGGGATGCCCAAGGCGATTCCGAGGTGACCGCCCGTCTCGATTTTCTTTCCATCGGAGTGGACGGCGGCGAGTTGACCCGGAAACTTTTTGTCGCCCGGAAAGAGGGCAGATCCGCCGAATACGCCGGTTTGCTGACGGAATTCCGGAACTTCATTGCCCGCACCGCGGCCCGGGACCCCTTTGCACTTGGACCGGAATATGCCGGCACATACAGCCGTTTTTTGACCGCCTACTGAAATCCCGGCCGCCGGAGCGGCATGCCCGCCGCCCGCCTTCCGGCGGCGCGGACGGGTAATCCGTGCGGCGCGTGACGATGTCCCGTATGAATGAAAGAAATATTTACTTGAAATCGCAAATTTGTGATGCTGTTTTCAAGGTGTCAGTAATCGCAGGAAATCCGACTGAAAAAACTTGATTTGGAAATTTTCACCAACCAAAGGCGGGCTTTGAAAGATTGTGTTTTTCAAGTTCTGCACTTTAAAAAGTCATGATGTTTTTTCTCCGACGGAGCTTATGCTGTGTTTTATGCCGCGCGATCCATGTCGGTGCTCCACTTCTCTCGTCAGAGCGCCTTTGATGGCTCATGTTGGCTTTATGCCACGGTCAGCGGCAGTCCCGGCAATGCCTGCTTCCTGTGCTCCTTCCGTTCCTCCATGTCAAGATATCCGGTGCCCTCCTGCCAAATCCTGAATGATTCCATCCATCCTCACCTTCTCATATCGCGCATCCAGGATCAGGTATGGACAGGCGTCTTCCAGCCGACGCGATACAAATTTCTTCAGGGAATCGTCCAGCTTCTTGTCAGGGCGCGGATCGCTGATGCTGAAAAACTTGTTCCGCACAACTCCTCTGTCACAGAAACCACCTTTCGAGTGGAAACGCAATGCCTTTTCATTCCTTTGATAGCGCAAAAATCTCTGTTTTGAATCCGCCGTTCCTTTCCTGCGGCACACGCAGCGTAATGGCGCCTGCACGCGTATACAGAAAGCGGCTGTAATACCCGGCTCGATATCCCCTGCGCTCTCCTGTATGCTCATAAGCATCCGCATTCAGGTCATTGCTCATCTCCGCATTCATGATCTCCCG
>CAZHPP010000003.1:0-32311 GCA_964534535.1 uncultured Victivallales bacterium
GGCTTTCTTTCCGTTCCAGCTTTTGAACACGGCGCCGATTCCGCCCCAGAGCTGTTTTTCGGGGTCGTCCGGAAATTCGCGGCCGAGCACCTTTTTGATGATCTTCTTGAACTGGACGCACAGCTTCTTGAGGTCTTCGACGGTGAGGTCCGTATCCGAGGAATAGCCCTTGGAGGACTTGTACTCGTCGAGAACGTCGTCGAGCTGTTTGCGGATTCCCTTTCCGCTGGCGGGGTCGATTCCCTCGGCCTTTTCCATCACGACGTCCGAATACATCATGATCAGACGGCGGTAGGCGTCGTAGACGAAGCGTTCATTTTTGGTCCTGCGGACGAGTCCGGGGATCGTCTTTGCGGAAAGACCGACGTTGAGCACGGTTTCCATCATGCCGGGCATGGAGGAACGCGCGCCCGAACGGCAGGAAACGAGCAGCGGCTTTACGGGGTCGCCGAACTTCATTCCCATGACGGATTCGACTTTTGCGAGCGCCTTGCGGACGTCGGCCTCGAGGGAGGCCGGAACGGTCATTCCGTTCCTGAAGTAGTCCACGCAGCATTCGGTGGTGATTGTGAAGCCTGCCGGAACGGGCAGACCAAGCCGGGCCATTTCGGCGAGATTGGCGCCTTTTCCGCCCAGCAGTTCCTTCATGTTGGCACCGCCTTCGGACATTCCTTTGCCGAAGAGGTACACGTATTTCTTCGATGCGGTTTTAGCAGCTTTGCCAGTTGCCATTGAGATTCTCCTGTTGATTTTGCATCATTCTGGGATGTTTTCTGGCGCGGGTCTGAATTCCATGAAAACCTTCTCCAAACGGGCCGCATCGGGGTGGGTGTCATAATCGATCATGACGAAGGAACCGTTGACGAGGGCTTTGAATTTCTTCCCGACCACGTACATAACGCCTGTCGTCTTGATTCGTTCCAGGCGTTCTTTCTGTTTCTTGAGACTGGTGTTGAACTTGTAGATCCCCACGCCGCGCGGCCCGGAAATGAATTCCATCGCCGACGACGCGCCGACCACATAATGATTGAGCAACTGAACACGGTTCAGTTCAATCCCGTGCTTCGCCATATACGATGCCAGATCCGCAAACGTCGAATCGTTGTTGCTGTAGCTTGCACATGAAACCGCCAGCGCAAGAATGCCGGTCATTGCCGCCAGAAACATGATTTTCCTGTACATCGCTGTATCCATCCTCCGTGTATTGATTCTAATTGGGAAATTTAGCATCGTTTCCCTGAAATGTCAAGGGCCGGTTCATTTGATAGAACTGAAATTCTTCCGTTCCGGGTTCAATGAGGCACCTGTCCCCGCCAAAATTCACATATCTCCCCTTTCATTCGGCAAAAAACATGATATATTCCCGCGTTGCTGTCAAATGAAAGGACTCTTCATGAAGGAAAAAATGAACCTCCTCGGCTACGATGTCGGGGGAACCAAGATCGTCGTCAGCCTCGGTTCTTCCGACGGCCGACTCCTCGGCTCCGCAAGAATCGAAAACAAGGACACCCACCCGGAAGACATCCTTCCCCAGATGGTCTCCCTCAGCCGCAAGCTCGTGAAAGATGCCGGCATGACGCTGAAGGACGTCCGCGCCTTCGGAGTCTCCTGTCCCGGCCCGGCCGACATCCCGAACGGAATCATGACCGCCCCCACCAACAACAAATACTGGCGCAACGTCCCCCTCAAAAAATATCTCGCCGACAACCTCGGAATCCCCGGCGTGTTTGAAAACGACGCCAACTGCGGCGCCCTGGCCGAGTGGTTCTTCGGCGCCGGAAAGAACTGTTCCGACTTCATCTATCTCACCATGAGCACCGGAATCGGCGGCGGAATCATCGCCGAAAACAAACTCGTCCGCGGCACCGGATTCTACGGCGGCGAGGTCGGCCACATCGTGATCCAGCTCGGCGGACGCCACTGCAACTGCGGCATGGATGGCTGCTACGAGGCCTACTGCGGCGGACGCGCCATTGCCGACCGCATTCAGGAGGAACTCAGGAACCGTCCGGACGAAATGCTGTACAAGCTTGTCGGCGGCGATCTGGACAAGATCGACCTCATTGTCCTGGAGAAGGGAATCCGCGCGGGCGATCCTTATTCCGTGAAGCTCTGGGACGAGGTCTGTCTGCGGAACGCGCAGGCGTTCGGAGTCCTGATCAACACGTTCAATCCGCGCAAGCTCGTGCTGGGCACGATTGCGTGGGCGATGGGGGACATTTTCCTTCCGAAGGTGCGGGAATACCTTCCGCGCTTCTGCTGGAAGGAGATGCTTCAGGACTGCGAGCTGGTGCCGTGCGCGCTTCGCCGGGACATTGCCGCCTGGGCGGGGATCGCCGCCGCCATGTACGAGTTCAGATAAGACGCCTGTTTCTCCCGCCGCCGGAAAATGCGGCGGGAAGAATCTTTGAGATCCTGTGGCAGAACTGCCCGGGTTACCATTGAAGGAGCACGATGGAATTTCCCGGGAGAATCCGTCCGCCTTCCATATCAAAGAGGGTCTGCGTGGAAGTATGGACGTGTGAGGTGCCCGGCAATCAGGTCTTGTGCAGATATCGTTACGGGAATGTGGAATTCAGGCTGCTCACGGATTCCAGGTGTCAGAATATATCGCTCTGCCTTTTGACTGACACCTTGAAATTTTTGATTTCGATGGTGCTTTTACTTTTCGGATATACCGTTACAGTTGGGGTGAAATACACCGCCCCGGGCCAAAATTTTCCATGATGATATGGCGTTTTTCCATCGCTTATTCCGCTGATGGATCCCGATATTTTTTTAAACTCATCCTCTGTTGCCGGAGTCGAGACAAAATACAGGCCGCTGCTCCAGAGATGCTGTCGCACGCGGGTGCCAGCCGGATACGCTTTTTTCAAGGGTGTTTTGAACTCTAATTCAGTGCAGCCGTCTTTTCTGACAAGCCGTTTGAGGCCGCTCAAAAAGACGTCTCGATTCGGCAGATCCCCGTAATGATCCTTGATGTTGAATGCGATTGAAACATGCGGCATTTGGCGCCATTGCGAACCGTCTTTCAGTTTTATTGCAGCGTCGCCGACTTTCACGTCTTCGGCGAGTTCCGTTTCCGTGCCTTTTATATATGTGACTTCATACGGCTGGATTTCACGTTTGTCGGCATCGTAAACGGCAAAACCTCCTGAAAAAACAAGTTTTTCGTCTGATTTTTCACAGCGTCTGATTTCTGCGTCAATTTTATATTGGGCTGTCGGCTCAATCTTTATCAACGGGCGGGAGGAGACAATCCGCCATTGATCGCAGTAAGTCAGAATTCCGTTTTTGAAACAGTCCTTTGGATAACGCCAGTCTTCCGGACGGTTGAATTCCAAGGTTTGCGCGCCTCCCGCGAATGCGGCTATGAGAGTCAAGGCAATCAGTATTTTTTTTGTTCTCATCATAAAAATTTCCTTTATTCAAATATGAGTGTTTTCAATTCTGCCGGATCTTGACTGCCGCATATTCCCTGAGAAAATGCCAGATGATATTTTGCCGCCGCGTCTTCCGTGCGGTTGTTGTCCATGACGACGAATCCGAACTTCAATCCGCTGCCCGATGTCGGTTTCAGATTGATTTCATTCCACGGAACCGCGATTTCATACAGCGTTTCTACGCTTGAGCGGGTGACGGCTGCGGGCCAATGGATGAATCCGGGAGCCTTTTTCCCGTTGTTATGCGCGTAAAGTTCAGTTCCGGTTTCCGCAAGCGCAAGCGACACATTGTATTCGGTTTTTCCGAAATTGCTTTTCTCCGTTTTCGTCCGCAGTTTCGCGGTCGGCAGATTGCGTGAGGAAATAACCACCTGGAGCGAATCGTCTTTCCAGAGATCTTTTCCTGAATAACGCTGGAGGTGGCGTTTATCCTTTACGGCGACCGCGAGATACAGATTTGACTCGTCATATGCCAAAGCGTATCTTGCGGAGATATCGCTGCCGTCAAGTTTGAACAGTCCCCATTCGGGTATCATAGCGGTCTTGGGCCAGACATGATCGGGAGTGACCAGCGATCCTGTCTTCAGGTTCTTGAACCATGCTCCAGTTCCGTCGAATTTGGGTTTCGAGGTGATTCTTTGAACACGTTCGAAGGAAAGATTGAGCGGCATTTCAAACTGTCTGCCGTCGCTCATTGCAATTGCCGCTTTTGAATCACCGTTGTCCGCACCGACTTTTACCGTTATTGACCTGGATTCAAAAGGAGCGAGCGAGACCGGAATCTTTGTTTTGTCCGGCATTACAATGGAAACCGCGTTCCTGCTGCACTCGCAGTTCCGCAGGAAGAGCGCGGCCGTTTCTGCGGAAGTCCGGCAGCCTTCGCCCAGAACGGGAACAAGGACGGGCAGCTGAGCTTTCGCTATCGCGTCCGCCAACGGCTTGACATCTCCTTTCAGTGAAAGGTAAAGCGGCGATTTCGTAAGAATCAGTTCGGTCTTTCCCTTTGCGAGTTTTGATTTATTGCCCATCATATCCGTCAGGACAGCATCAGACGGCAGTTCGAATATTGCTTTGACCGGATCGTCTATGCTCCAGAGTGCGGCGACCGCTCCGCCGTCCTGTCTGGTGAATGTGTAACAGTAAACGTTCGAGCCGATGACAATCTCCGTGTCCGGCTTGACGAACGCGAATTCCCTTGCGACGGTTGCATACGCAGCCCCCGCCATTTTTGGAACTACAACGTATTTATCTTTGAATTCGTTATTGATTACTTTCCATCCCGTGCCCAAGTCGGCAAGAGGCTTTGTCTCATCCGCTTTTTTTGTGTTCAGACGCCATATCGGTCCTATGGTTGAGGCCATGTGCCATGAACAATACGGCGACGGAGCCGAACGGTTGATGATGAGTCTGCGCGCGACATACTGTGCGACGCATTTTGCAATCTCTGAATCGAAGGGGGAGAAGTAATCGTATGCATACCCGTTTTCGGCGTTGATGACAAAGCCGGGACGTTTGTAGTCCGCTGAAAGTTTGGCTGTATCGATCAGAAATTTTCTGAATCCCGTTTCGGGCAGCGGAAACTCTCCCACCAATCCGTTCCAGTTGCCGTTGTAGCCGTCCACGCAGAGCATGTCAAAATTTTCCTTGAGATCGTCGAGGATCAGTTTGCTGAGCATGAATTTCGGTTCCGTGCTGTAATAGTCTATGCCCATCATTCCCAGCACGGCCACATTTGCGTTCGGATTCGCTTTCTTGATCTCCTGATAGCCTACCCTGGCCATGATCACGAAATTCGATATCACGGCTGTTCCGTCTCCGTAAGTCTTCTCGGGATGTATGAATCCGGCGTCATATTCCTGCTGAATCAGCCACAAACGTATGCGGTCTCTGGTCAGCGCGGCCAATTTCCCGACGAACTTCCGGTAATGCTCTATTTCCTCATCGCAGAGCCCGGGCAGATTTTTCTTCCTACGTTCGATCACACGTTTGTTCTGATAAACCGTCGGTGAAAGATGCGCCACCAGGGTAAAGTCCGATTTCATCAACGTCTGCCATTTCCTCCCGTTGAATTCCTTTTCGACATCCTTTTCCGGGTCTTTGATAAAAGGTCTGTGCATGCTTACGCCGATGGAACCGGCGCCTAAAAGTTTGTAGCCTTCAAGCATGTCTATATATATGCCGTTGACATCCAGTCCGAAGAACGGATCGCGTTTTGCCGGCGGCGGCGTGGTCACAATGAACGAGCTTTGCGTAGAGACCGCATGTTTCTGATTGCATTTTATCTGCGCGTCAAGCACGAAAAATCCGAGTTTTTCCGGCGCCGGGACCTTTACTGATGCCACATCCATCCCGCCGGCCGCGATATTTTTTACGACAGCCGGAAGTTTTGAAACGGTCTTCCCTTCCCAGTCCTTTACAATGATCAGATATTCGGCTTTCACGTCTGCGCCGGTATTGTTTTTGACGGCAAGCGTGAAAGTCGGCTCCTGCCCCCGGAAAAAATATCCTTTGCATCCACCGCAAGGATAAAAAGCAACCACCTTCAACTCTTTTGTGAATTCTGTTTCAAAACGTTCCAGCGGTTTGGCGCTGACGGCGAACATCGCCGCCAGCAGGAAGAGTACAATGATTTTTTTCATCAGGGGGCCTTCTGTGTTATTTGACGGTTACGGCATTGTGGAAGACTTGAGGAGACTTATATTCCACGGCATATGATTGCGATAATTTGCAACGTCCCAGTTCGGCCCGCGAGAATAAATGGTCGGGAATGTCCGCATATTGCCAGCCACGCACAACACGGTCGTTGTTCTGTTTACGTGTCTTGCATTCGGATCTGTCGTTAATATGGAAGCGTTGACCCATGCCGTTGAATGTCCATCGCTGCAGGAACGTCCGTTGATATCCATCACAAGGATGTGCCCCGATGGATAGGGGACGTGAGAAACCTTCATATCGTTAACTTTTTTTGCTCCTCCCCAGCCCTCCGGATTTGAAAGCCCGCCCAGTTGATAATTGTAGCCATAAAGAATATAATTTGCCCCCACGAGCGGAACACCGGATTTGTTTCTGCAGTCATGATGATCGGAAGGGCACATGAACAATCCCGATCCTTTTTTGAACATCGACGCGCCGGCAGCAGCCGTTTGGCCGCAAACCAGCTCGCCGATGTTTGTAGCCCAAGTCACTGTGGAGGAGTGGATGGCTGGTATGAAACGGTCATTCCAGTCGTTGAAATACATTCCGAACCCCAGGCCCATCTGCCTCATATTGCTCAGACATTTTATTTCACGGGCTTTTTCTCTTGCCATGTTCAGAGCCGGCAGAAGCATTCCCGCCAGAATTGCAATGATCGCAATCACGACCAGGAGCTCTATCAATGTAAAATTTCTTGCCGTTTTCATCGTACCGTCCTCCTTTATTTCTGTTTTTTTATGAATGGCCGGCGCAATACGCCATGGCGTTGAATTCAGGAGTTCCTTCCACACTCAGCCGGATCACGAACGGAGTTTTCTTCACCGGCAGAGAATCTGTCGAAAGCCTGTACCAGTCATGCTCCGGACGGCTCTCCTGACGGAACTCCACCGTTTCGCCGCTCCCGAGAACCGAGGCCGACCGGATTCTGTTCCGCAGACCGTAAAACGTCACGGGCCGGCGCCGGAAAATCCACAGATAAACATTTTTCCCGGCCATCGTGACTTCGCCCCACGGCAGAGGCACCGGCAGAAGGACCTTCCCGGCATCCCGCGCGGAATACACCGCTTCCGAGTTCACTTTCATGAAGTTTCCGATTCCGCGCAGACGGCTCACGGCTTCGGGCGGGAACGTGCCGTCGGAGCGCGGCCCCACGTTCAGAAGATAATTCGCATTGCGGGAAACCATCACGGCAAGAATCCGGATCAGCTGCTCCGTCGTGCGGTACGCATGGTCGTCGCGGCGGAATCCCCAGCTGTCGTTCATGGTGCCGAGGCCTTCCGTGGGCGAATCAAAGGGAGAGGCGGGAATCTGGTTGTCGCCGAGCGTATTGTAGTCGCCCATGCCGTTGCCGACCCGGCCGCTGACCAGACACTCCGGCTGAAGGGAATGGACATAATCCCTGAGGTCACGGCTCTGTTCGGCCGTGATCTGACGAGGGGTGTCGAACCAGATGACCGCGATCTTTCCGTAGTCCGTGAGAATTTCGCGGAGCTGGTGCTTCACTTTGCCGTCGAGATATTTCTGGAAGGCGGCAGGAGACCCACCCTTGAAGTCCCAGTTGTTTCCGGAAGCGCCGGACTCGTGCCAGTCCTGGTCCTGTGAATAGTAGCATCCGAGACGGATTCCCTGCTTCCGGCATTCGGCGGCGAGTTCGGCGAGCACATCGCGGTGGAACGGGGTCGCGTCGAAGACATTGTAGCGGTCGTATCTGGAATGGAACATGGCAAAGCCGTCGTGGTGCTTGGCGGTAAAGACCATGTACTTCATTCCGGCATTTTTCGCGGCGGAAACCCATTGTTCCGCGCTGAACTTCACCGGATTGAAGCGGGAAGCGAGTTTTTCATATTCGGCAGCGGGGATGCGGAATTTGTTCATGATCCATTCGGCGACCCACGGGACGGTCATGCCGTTCCATTCGCCGGCGGGGATGGAATAAAGTCCCCAGTGAATGAACATTCCGAATCTTGCCTGTTCAAACCATTTCTGCATGTTGTAATCTCCGTGTATATATCATTATACCACATTCCGGCTGTTTTGAAAAGGGAAAAAACAAACAAAAACAAGCCAATTTCTATGATACAGTTGTAAGATTCTAACTTCCCGGCATCGAAAACGGCGGATACAAGGATCCGCCGCATTCCGCAAAAGGGATGCAACGATTCGAACTTCCGATCATGCACAGATTGCTGATATGCGTTCCGGCATTCAAGGATAATCTTGCCGATGGTTTTTCCGGCCATGCGGGACTATCGAGCATCGGCTTGGGATTTTTATTCCAGGACCAGTGTTTTGAAGCACGAGGAATCCTGGTTCTGGGTTCCGAAAATTCCGCCTGAAAACGCAAGGTGATAGCGTCCTTTTTTTTCAGATTCAAGATTGTTGTCCTGAATGATGAATCCGAACCGTATGCCTGCGCCTTTTTTGGGTTTTATGCCAAGCTCGCTCCAGGGGATTGCAGCCTCGTAAAACGTGATATTCCCTTTTCGTTTGACGCTGTGCGGAAGATTGCACGGACCGCCCGGGTATTTTCCGCCGCTCCAGCGCTGGAATTCCTCCCCGCCGGGAGTGAGCGCAAGCGCATAGCAGAATTCATGATCGTCAAACGGCGTGCTGACGGATTTCCCCCGGATTTTTTTCGGCGGAAGGTCGCGCGTTGTGAATGCGAACTGAAGCATGTCTTCCATCCAGACATGAACTCCGGTCTGACGCTGCAGGTGCGTTTTGTCATGGACTTTCACTGCGAAATAAAAATTGTCGGCGTCATATTTGAAATAATAGTCGGCCTTTATGTCGGAACCGTCAAATTTGAAATTTCCGGCCTCCGGAATTACTTCCGATTTCGGCCATACATCGGCAGGAACGCCGAGCGTGCCGGACGGTGTTTCCGGAAGCCATGATCCCGAACCGTCCAGACGCGGCTTCGATGCGGCAGGTTTGACTGTGTACGATTCGGTGTCGACGGGAATGTTGAAGGAACGTCCGTCGTCGATCTTCAGGACAAGGCTGTCCGGGGAGACATTGGTCAAATCAACTGTTCTCAGCATGCCTGGCGGAAGATGGATGCTCCATTTTTGTTTTCCGGAAACGAATTTCCCCTTGAGCAGACTGTTTTCGTTGTTTCTGTAATAAACCCGGATCAGGCTTTTCCCGGATATGCGTGCGGCAAGCGAAACGGGTTCGAAACTTAAAAGTTTTGCCGATTCAAAGATTCCGCCCAGCGTTTTGGGATCAAGATTGCCGGAAACATAAATCGGAGCCCCGGTCAGGGTCAGAACGTTTTTACCCGGTTTCAGTGTGGTTTCGTCTCCCGTCATGTCGCATACGGACAGCGGCACTTCGGACTGTATCTGGATTTCCGAATCGTTTCCGATCGAATAGAAAGCCGCAACGGCCGAACCGTCTTTTTTCTTAAACGTATAACAGTAAAGAGTATTGCCGCGTATGATTTCACGGTCGCCGGAGGCAAACGCCAGCTTTCGCGCTGCAACGGCAATGGCGGCCGCCGTCGGCCGCGGGACGAATTTCAGGTCCATCCTGTCATAATCCGGCAAGGATTTCCATACTCCCATATCGCCGGTACGGTGCGTGTTGTCGAGACGTTTCGAAAGCCGCCAGGCATTCAGCGGATTGTCGGCCGCGTAATGGATGGTGTAAAGAGACGCGGGCGTCGAACGTGTGATGATCATGCTTCGTGCGGTAAACGCGGCAATCTGTTTGCTGAGATCGGAGTCGAATGCGTCGGAATATCCCAGCTGATAGGCGCGTTCCGCGTTCAGAACAGTCGCCGGGCGCCGATATGAGGCGGAAAGTCCGGCTGAATCGACAAGATAATTCCGCAATCCCGTTTCGGGCTGTGGAAGCGGCGCGATTATGCCGTTCCAGTTGCCGTTGTAGGCGTCTATGCAGACAAGATCGAAGTTTTCACCGAGGCCGTCGAGATACATTTTCGAGATGGGAAAACGCGCGCCGGGCGGATAATTGTAATAGTCGCCTCCGAAGATTCCCAGGACAGCCACCTTCGCGTTCGGATTCCCGCGCTTGATGCCCTGATATATCGTCCGCACGAGTATGACTGAATTGGCAATGATTTCGACGGGCGAACCGAATATTTTCCTTTCCTTGACCTTGACATGCGCATCAATTTCATTGTTGCAGATATACAGATTGATGCGGCCTTTGGTTTTTTTTGCCAGTTCCTCGGAGTATGACGCGCAAAACCTGACAATATCGTCGTTGATGATGGGAAGTCCGGCCGCCATGCGATTTCGATAGAGCCCCCAGAGATTGTCATAACCGATATTTGCAGCCAGCTCGAAATCTGAATTGAGGAATGTGCTCCACTTAGGCGAGGCAAGCAGCTTTGAAACAGCCTCACTCATGTTTTTTGACTTCTTCAGATAATTGCTGATGAACAGCCCTTCATGTTCATAAATCGTCACGCGGCCCAGTCCGATCGCCTTGTATCCCTCAATCAGTTTTTCAGTCAGATTGTTGCGGTCCATTGAGAAAAAAGGATCCCGTTTCCCCTGGATTTCCTGAATGACGGAAAAAGCACTCTGCGTCTTGAGAATGTCTTTGCCGTTTCCGGATATGAGCGCCTCTGCGATAAAGTATCCGTTCCGTCCCGGAGGCGGGACGGCAAGTCTGACGGTCGCCTTGCTTTCCGGGCTGACCGTAAAATTGACGGGGGCCGGCGCTGCCGCGTTCTTTCCGAAAAAGTCCCTGACCGTACAGGAAATTTTCCCCGCGATGCTGTTCGCGGTATTATTTTTCAGCGTTATGGACAAGGTGATCTTCTGCTCAGGCCTGTAGAACCCGTCCGCCCCGTCCGCAGGATAGAACTGCGATACCGCAATGTCGTTTGAATAACGGATTTCGGCCGGCTTTTCGGATCTTGTCTGTGCAAGGGCGAAAAACACAGCAAAAACGGTAAGAAACAGCACAATACTTTTCTTTGACATGATGTTGAAGCCTTCTTCTAAATTGTGTATTCCAGACAAACCTCAGGGGACCAGAGCATTCGGAGAGAGCCTGATGTTCCACGGCGCATCGTTGTATGCATCGGACGGCACAAGCGGCGAGCGGACTTTGTTCGTAGGAAAAGTACGCACGTTTCCTCCCAGACAGAGCGTTTCCGTGGTTGTAGAACGATGCCGCATATAAAGCTGTTTTGTGGTATTCCCTGCGTAAATCGCAAAGAGATGTCTTGTCGAACAATCAATCGGATTGACGTCAATCGCAAGGAGATGCGACGATGGATGCGGAACGTGCCTGATATTCATACGGTCGATCCATCGATATCCCCACGCTTTGACATCCGCTTCCGGCCCGCTGAAATGATAATTGTAGCCGTAGGAACAATAAGGCTCGTGCGGCAAACCGCCGTCGCTCGTGCATCGGTGCATATCGGCCGGGCATCTGAAAATGCTTCTGCTGAAAAACTCGAAAGAGTTGTAGTTGCTTTTGTTGATTGAGTAGACAACGATTTTTTCGGTCCAGCGCGGTCTTGCATCGCTTCCGTCCAGATACTTCATGAAATAACCATCCCAGTCTGAGAAATAGAGCTGAAAACCGAGCCCGATCTGTTTCATATTCGAAACGCATTTTATATTCTGGGCCGCTGCCTTCGCCTTCTGAAGCGCGGGCAGGAGCAGCCCCGCCAGAATCGCAATGATCGCAATGACGACCAGGAGCTCTATCAATGTAAAATTTCTTGCCGTTTTCATCGTGCTGTCCTCCTTATATTTCTGTTTTTTTATGAATGGCCGGCGCAATACGCCATGGCGTTGAATTCAGGAGTTCCTTCCACACTCAGCCGGATCACGAACGGAGTTTTCTTCACCGGCAGAGAATCTGTCGAAAGCCTGTACCAGTCATGCTCCGGACGGCTCTCCTGACGGAACTCCACCGTTTCGCCGCTCCCGGGAACCGACGCCGGGCGGACCCTGTTCTTCAGAAGTGGATGAACATTCCGAATCTTGCCTGTTCGAACCATTTCTATATGTTGTAATCTCCATATATATTGCATGGTGTAATTTCCGTAGCATATATCATTATACCACATTCCGGCTGTTTTGAAAAGGGCAAAAACAAACAAAAACAAGCCAATTCCTATTATAAAGTTATCACATCCTAACTTTCCGGCATTGAAAAGCCGCCGAGGCGGCGATATATTTCCCATCAAAGACGGAGGAGACTCGCGATGGACAGACAGCAGATGCCGCTGTTTCAGGTTTCTGTGGCAGTGGCACGGAAGGAAGCCCTCGACCGGCAGTGGAATACGGAACTGTTTTCGAAGCAGTCGCGGATTGTGCCGTTTGCGCGGCTGTATCTTCCGCTGGAAGGGGAAGGCGAAGTCCAGTGCAGCGGGAAGCTCTACCGGCTGACTCCGGGGCGGATGCTGCTGATGCCGCCGATGGCGGCGCTTCACCTGAAGTGTCCGGAACGGCTGGTGAAATACTGGTGTCATTTCAACGCGCGGCTGGAAGACAGCGGACTGGACCTTTTTTCGACGCTTCAGGACTGTCTGGAATATGAGGTTCCGGAAGGGGACCGGGCATTCGTCGAAGGGCTGTTTGCGCGGCTGGTGCGGTTATGTTCCAAGGAAAACGGAACGCAGGTCAGCCGGATGGACGAGTTTCTGTGCCGTTCGGCGCTGTGCCTGCTCCTGGAGCCGTTTCTTGAAACGCTGCTTCGGCGCGGACCGCAAAAGCAGCTGCCGAAAATCTACGAACTGCTCGCGTTCATGCAGAACAACATGTCCAGCCCGGTGAACATGCGGGAACTCGGACGCAAGGCGGGGATGCATCCGAACTATCTCTCGCGCCTGTTCCGTCAGGAAATGGGGATGGCGCCGATGAGCTACTGGCGCTATATCCGTCTCAACCATGCCGCGCTGATGATGCAGCAGAGCATGTATTCCATCGGCGAGATTGCGCAGGAGACGGGGTTCCCGGACGTTTCGTCGTTTTCGCGGCTGTTCCGGAAACATGCAGGGATGGGTCCGCGCGAATACAGAAAGAGACTCAAGTCGCCGGAGGATGCGCAATAGAGGAGGGAATGGAGCGGGTGAAGGTAGTCGAAACCTCGTGGCCAGCTTGGGAAGCTGGAGCATTACCGTTATGCTACACCCGCGTCAATGTCCGATATTATAACGCCTCATGTCCGTTTTTTCAACCCCGGAACCGGAAAAAATCCTCCGCACCTCTTGCAAAATTCCGAATCCGGCGTATTTTATTCATACAACTTTTTGACAAATCCGGAGTTAGAATCCCATGTTTGAATTTTTTCGGAAGACTTTGTGGACCTGTAAACTTTCCCAGAAGACCTATGTGACGCGGAAACTTCTGAACGCTCTGCGGATCACGGTGCTTTCCATCCGCTGCTTTCTGGCGAACAACTGTGCGCTGAGGGCATCGGCGCTGACGTTCTACACGCTGCTTTCGGTGGTTCCCGTGATGGCGCTGGGCTTTGCGGTGGCGAAAGGGTTCGGGCTGGACAAGAAGCTGGAGCAGTGGCTCTACCAGGTGCTTTCGGAACAGCCGGACATTGCGGAAAGGATCATCACGTTCGCCGCAAACATGCTCGACGGCGCCAAGGGCGGCGTGATTGCCGGAGTCGGCGCAATCATGCTGCTGTATTCGACCGTGCGGCTGATGGTTCAGGCGGAAGCCGCCTTCAACGGGATATGGGGAATCCACTCGCACCGTCCGATCCTGCGCCAGCTCAGCGATTATCTTTCGCTTGCTTTTCTCTGCCCGATCGTGATCGGTGTCACCTCAAGTGTGACGGCCTTTGCGACGTCCCACATGGCGCTCGTCTCCGGATATATTCCGTTCCTCAAGCCGACCCATCCCCTGTCCTACATCTGCACGCTGTTCGTGTTTCCGTTTTTTCTGACGTGGCTTCTCTTCACGTTCATTTATATTTTTCTGCCCAACACAAAGGTGCATTTCACCGCGGCGGCCGCGGGCGCTCTGGCGGCCGGAATTCTTTACCACCTGGTGCAGGGGCTGTACTTTGCGGCGCAGTACACGGTGGGAAAGTACAATGCGATCTACGGCGGATTTGCGGCGCTGCCGCTGTTTCTGCTGTGGCTTCAGGTGAGCTGGACGATCATCCTTTACGGTTCGGAGCTGGCGTTTTCGTTCCAGAACGTGTCGTCATACGAGGGTTCGCCGGGAGACGGAACGTTCGGCCAGCTCCGGCGCACGCTTTATGCGCTGAAGATCATGCGGCTCTGTTCGATCAATTTCGAATCCGGATTTGCTCCGCTTTCGGAACCTGTGATTTCGTCGAGGCTGGAAATTCCGATCCGGGCGGCCCGGAGCGTGCTGTTCGACCTGGTCCGGTGCGGAATGCTGGTCACGGTCGTGCTGCCGGATGAGAGCGTGGCATACCAGATCACACGGCCGACGGAGCGGATCACGCCCGTTTCAGTCCTGCGCTCCCTGCAGGAAAACGATTCGGATTCGGAACTTTCGCCGCAGGATCCCGCTCTGCTCTGCCTGACGCACCTGTGGAACGGCGCAGCCTCGCTCGCCCAGAACAAACCGCTGACCCAGATCCGTCTCTGAAGGATTCCGCCGGATGGGATTCAATCTATATACAGGAAGCAGTCTTGAACTCCTCGCCGGAGCATTTGAACGCAGCGTGTTTTCCCGACCGGGACGTTCCGTCTTTGAGCCGGAAATCGTTGCCGTCCAGACGCAGGGGACGGCCGCCTGGCTCCGGCAGGCCCTGGCCGTGCACAACGGGATTGCCGCCAATCTTTCCACGCCGTTCCTGCAGAACTGCATCGAAGACCTGGCCGCGCCGCTCTATCCGGGATTCCGCGAGGCGACCGGCCGTCTTTCCTGCGAGGCCCTGCCATGGCGGATCTGTTCCTGGCTGGCCGATCACCGCAATTTCGCCGAGGCGCCCGCACGCTATCTGAAGGACGATCCCGACGGACTCAAGCTCTATCAGTTTTCAAAACGCATGGCCGTCCTCTTCGACCAGTACCGGATCCGAATGCCCGAACTCGTCGAGGCCTGGCGTGCCGGGGAAACGCTTACGCGCCATCCCGAACACGAGCTCTGGCAGGCGGAACTCTACCGTGCCGCGGTCGGGAACTCCCCCGACATCGAAGTCTATCTGAGCCAGTTCATTTCGGGTAACGTGGAACGGCATGATGTCAAATTTCCGGAGGCGGTTTCCGTGTTCGGCGTGAGTTCCATGCCCCGGCTTTATCTCCTGTTCTTCGCCGCACTTTCCAACTATACGGAAGTTTATTTCTTCTATCTGAACCCCACGGAAACCTACTGGGAAGCCGTCAAGAGCCGCCGCGACCTGGCGCACGCCCATCTTTCCGAGGCGGAAAAAATCCGCATCGCGGAGGAAAACAACCCGCTTCTGGCATCGCTGGGGCGGAGCGGCCGAGACTTCTTCACCGAAATCATCAATCTCGATTCGGTCGCGCCCGTCATGGAGGACAATCTTCAGCGCGAACCGGAAGGGAATTCTTTCCTGAACCGGATCCAGGGCGACATCTACCACAACCGCAGGAGCTCCGGCGCGCATCCGGACGGTTCCATCCGGATCTTCTGCTGCCATACGCCGATGCGCGAGGTCGAAGTGCTTCACGACCAGCTTCTGCACGAACTTGAGGACCGCAGCATCCTGCCGCGCGACATCCTTGTGACAGCGCCGGACATCAATCAGTACATTCCGTACATCGACGCCGTATTCGGCGCCGGACCGCTCGCCGGCTCCTATTCGATCACCGACCGCGCGGCCGGAAATTCAGGCACGGTCGCGCCCGCGTTTCTCCGGATTCTTCAGGCCGGACGCGGCAAGTTCGAACTTTCGGAGGTCACGGCCCTGCTGGACTGCGCCGCGCTCCGCGCCAGGTTCGGAATCCCGGAGGAGTCCGTTCCCCTCCTGAACAGGTGGCTCCGCGAATCCGGGGTCCGCTGGGGACTTGACGCGGAACACCGGAAGACCCTGTGCGGCGCGGCATTCGGCGAATATTCCTGGAAGGCCGGACTCGACCGCATCCTGATGGGCGCGGCCCTGCAGGAAAATCTTGCCGTCCAGTCCGGACTGGACGTCCTGCCGTACGATTCGGCGGCATACTGCGGTCCGGAGGCCGCCGGCGGATTCGCGGAATTTCTCCGCGTCTTTGCGGAAACGGCCGTGGACCTGTGCCGTCCCCGCACACTGACAGAGTGGTCCGCCGCGGCCGCATCCGTCCTCGAGACGTTCTTCGAGCCGTCGTCCGACGACCTGCCGGAGTACGGCGCACTCATGCGGATGGCGGGCGCCCTGGCCGAATCCGGGAATATCTGCCCGAAGCTTTCCGTTTCTCAGCTGGTGCTTCTGGAAGAGATTTCGGGAATGCTGGGAACTCCCGACGCAAGGCAGCCGTTCCTTCGCGGCGGAATCACGTTCTGTTCGATGATTCCCATGCGGAGCATTCCGATGAAGGTCATTGCGGTGCTGGGGCTGAACGATTCCATGTTTCCGCGGCGGGACGAGGAACCCGCGTTCAATCTTCTCGGAGGAGATTTCCGTTCGGGGAACGACCGCGGGCTGTTTCTGGAAACGATCCTTGCCGCCGAAAAGACCCTGATTCTTTCCTATGCCGGGAAAAATCCGGCAACGGGCGAGACCGCGCCGCCTGCCGTTCCGCTGGGCGAACTGGCCGACGTGCTTTCGACTGCCTGCGGGGTCCCGCCGGAAAAACTGATTTCCTTCCAGAAGCTTCAGCCGTGGGACCCGGCGTACTTTCACGGTTCGGCCGACGGATTGTTTTCCTATTCGAAGGAGCACTGCGAATCCGCCGCGGAGCTGGTTCATCATCTTTCCGGGACATCGGCCGCGGCGGACCCCCGACCGCGGATTTTCGCACTCGAAGAATTCGGAAAGAAGCTCCCCGAACCGGAAGTCGGGACACTCGATATTTCCGATCTCTGCGGATTTTTCCTGAAGAACGCCTCGTTTTATCTGCGGCATGTCTGCGGACTCAACGTTTCCGCTTCCGATTTCCGGCCGGAACTTTCCGATTCCGAACCCATGAGGCTGGAGGGATACGAACAGAACAATCTGTTCCGGGACATGATCGAATGGCGGAAGTCGGGGCTCGGCTTCCCGGAAATCCATGACATTCTTTTCAAGACGGCGCGCCTGCCGCTGGCGGAGTCAGGGCGCAGGACGTTCCAGGAGCTTTCCGACGCCGCGGGAAAACTCGCGCCTCAGGAAAAACTCGATTCTTTCCGGAACAGCCGTCCGCAGTGCTTCCAGGTCGAAATTGACGGAGTCCGGATTTCCGGAACATTCACCCTGCCCGAAGGCAATGCGGAATACGATATGTTCTCCATGACCGAACCCAAGGCCCGCCACAAGGTCCGGATGTATATGGAACATATTTTCCTTTGTGCGGCGCTCCCGAATTTCTACTGTTCGAATTTCCGGGCTCTCGAGGGGCCGATGACCCTGCTGCGTCCGTCGAACCCGCTTGCCGCGCTCGGATATTTCCTGAAGCTTTACCGCGAAGGGCTCCGGGCCCCGATCTGTTTTCTTCCGTCGGCGTCGTGGGCGCTTTCGGATCCGGACCCGGCGGCTGCGCTTGAGAAAGCCATGAAATCGTTTGAACCCGGGTATCATTCCCCACGTTCCCAGGTGGAGATGGACGATCCGTGCGCTCCGGTCATTTTCCGTAAAACGGATTTTTCGAATCCTGAATTCCTGAAACGGTTCCGGGAGACCGCAATGCTGTTTTTCCAGTCCTGCATTCCGCTGGATCCAAGGAGGAACCCATGACACCGTTCCAGCCGGAAATCTGTCCGCTCGACCGTGCCATCCTGGCCGAAGCAGCCGCGGGCACGGGCAAAACCTACAGCATCCAGACGCTTTATCTGCGGCTGGTTCTGGAACGTCAGCTTCCTGTCGAGTCGATCATGGTGGTCACGTTCACGAAGGCGGCCGCGGCGGAGCTGCGGAACCGTCTGCGCACGATTCTCCGATCCGCCCTGGATTTCATGGAAACGGGGAAGGCCGAAGATGAACGGGTCCGGAACATCTGCGGAAAGATTCCAGACCAGAATTCCGCACACACGCTTCTGAAAGCCGCCCTGCTCGATTTCGACCGCGCGTGCATCGTGACGATTCACAGCTTCTGCCAGTCCGTCCTGACGCACAGCGCCTTTGAAAGCGGAATTCCGTTCCGGACCGATCTCCGGGCCGATTCTTCCGGCCTGGTAATGGACCTTTTCACCGACTATTTCCGGAAGGCTGCCTATGCGCCGGACGCGGAATCCTCATACGAATATGCCGGACTGACCCTGTTCCTGAAAACGCCGGACGCCCTTGCAGGGCGGCTTCTGCGGTTTGTAAAATCTCCGGAACAGAAGATCGATTTCGAGTATCCGGAAGATCCGGCCCGGGCGCGTCAGGAAATGGAAGAAGCGCTCTCCGGCCTCCGCGCCGCATTTTCCGAGGGAACTTCGTTTGCCCGGCTTTCGCTGAACGGCGGATACAAGCCTGAATGGTTCAGCAAAGAATTCGAAACGATTGCTTCCGAAAAGACTCTTCCGGCGGACATGTTCAGGATGGTCATTGAGTTTCCGGACGAAGCCGACTTCTTCTTAAAAATTCCGAAAAAGAGAAATGCAGGCCCCGACCCCGCGGTCCGTGCCGCACTTGACTCGTTCCTGAGATCGAAACTCCATACCCGGCTCTGCAAACTGAAAATGTCTGTCAGACGGTACTCCATCTCGCTGCTTGCCGACGCCGCGAAAACCGTCCGCGAAGAGTTCCGCAGCCGCAGACATCAGCAGAATTTCCACACGTTCGACGATCTCATCGGAGACGTCTGCGAGCGGCTCGTTCCGGGAAGTCCGCTCCTTTCCGCGCTGCAGACCCGGTACGGCGCGGGGATCGTGGACGAATTCCAGGACACCGATTCCCGGCAGTATGCGATCTTCCGCAGAATCTTCATCGAAGGCCGGAAGGACACGCCGTTTTTCATGGTGGGCGACCCGCGCCAGGCGATCTATTCGTTCCGCGGCGGCGACATTTACAGCTACTATGCAGCGAAGGCGGAGTGTCCGGAGGAAAACCGGTTTTCCCTTCTTGCCAATTATCGTTCCGCTCCGGCGCTGGTGGAATCCGTAAACCGCCTGTTCGATCCGTCCGCGAATCCGTTTGCCGATCCTCTGCTCCGGCCGGAAGGCTCCATTGCGGGGCTTTCCGCAGAATCCTCGCTGTTCCGGGACGGACGGCCGGAACAGTTCCCGCTCCGGGTCTGTGTCCTGCCGGATGCGGATGCTCTTTCCAGGGAGGAAGTGTTTTCACACTCCTGCCGTGCCTGCGCCGGAACGATCGTTTCCATGCTGAAGGACCGTTCCCTGACAATCGAGGGGCGTCCTCTGAGACCAGGTGATTTTACGGTCCTCTGCACGAAAAACTCCGAATGCGCCAGAATGCTCGACGCCCTTGCCGAATTCGGTCTGCCCTCCGTTCTTGCGGACAAGCGGATCGTCTACGATACCCCTGAAGCTTCCGGGCTCGCAAAGGTGCTCCATGCGATTCTCAGCCGCACCGATTCCGTCGCCGCGGCCGACGCCATGCTCACGCCCTACGTCGGAATTCCGGAACGTCTCGGCGATCCCGGATTCGAGGCCGCAGCAGCGGAAGCCCGTGAAAAGTTTGCCTGCCTGTTCAAGGCATGGGAAAGCGAATCCTTCTTCCGGATGTTCTGCGAAATGATGCAGATCTTCGACATCGGGAAACGGCTCCTGAGCACGCCCGGCGGCGAGCGCGCCCTGACCAACATGATTCATCTGCGGGACCTCCTGACCGGAGCGTCTCTCGAGGGCTTTTCCGCTCCGGATGCCCTATTGAACTATCTTGAACGCCAGCTTTCCGAAAATCTGCGGGAGGAGGCTTCGCCCGATTCCGAACTCGGACTCCGGCTCGAAACCGACCGTCCCGCCGTCACGATCATGACGGTTCACCGGAGCAAAGGCCTGCAGTTCCCCTTCGTCATGCTGCCGACCATGTTCGCATATGGAGCCCCGATGACCATCGCTTCCGTGCCGGACTCCCCGTTCCATGCATCGGACGGCACGATCCGCGTCAGCATGCACGGGATAGCCGACTCCAACCGCGGCCGGGCCTGCCTGGAGGAATTCCAGGACTGCATGCGCGTTGCCTATGTGGCGTTCACCCGCGCAAAATACGGCTGCCATGTCTTTTACGGCCGCCCGAGGCAGGCTCCCCGGAACGGATTCTTCCTGAGCGTCCTCGACTGGCTGTTCCTGTATCGGAATGTCGAAATTCCGGAGGACGCAAACGGTTTCCTGACAGAGGTTGAAAAAAGCCCCCGGCAGAATCAGATCCCCGGCGACTGGATTGAACTGCCGCCTCCCGAAAAAGATGCAAGATATTCCTCCCGGGAACAGCCGGAGACTCCGGCGCTTCCTCCCTGGAAGGGAATGTCCACGCTCCAATGGCGGATTCTCAGCTATACCGCGCTCTCACCCCATTCAAGGGCAGTCAGCAGAGTCTATGCGGAAGAACGCGACGACGACGATCCGGGGTCCGGCACCGTTCCGCTCCGGCGGAACGCTGGCGAACTCGATCCCGTATTCCGCGTGCCGGCCGGAGACATCACGGGCAACGCCGTCCACAAGATCCTGCAGGAACTCGATTTCGCGGCCTCCCCCGAAGAAATCCGCAGCAGCGTGGCCCGGAATCTCCGCTTCTTCGGAATGATCCGCGGAGACGACGACCCCCGCGGCATCATCGACATCGTCTGCCGGATCATCCGGAATACGCTGAATGCGCCGCTGAAGACGCAGGAAGGTGAAGCGTTCACTCTGGCCTCGGCCGTCACGGCATCCTCCCGGGCGAGCGAAATGCACTTTGACATGAGCCTGCGGCCGGGATTCAATTCCGCCGCGCTTCTGGACTTTGCTTCCGGATACATCCGCCGGAAGTTCGGGGCGGAAATCCCGAAAACCGCCGCACGGCGCACGGATTCCGGAATCTTCACCGGCGCCGCCGACCTCGTATTCCGATTCCATGACCGCTTCTACATCGTCGACTGGAAAACCAATTCCATCGGCGCAAGATTCAATAATTTCTGCGGAAAAGCCCTCGAAAACGAAATGTTCGGAAACAGCTACCATCTTCAGTATCTGATCTACTGCGCGGCCATTGCGGAATATCTCCGCGTGCGGACGGGGAAATCCGTTTTCCCGGCCGGGGTCTGCTATCTGTTCGTGCGCGGCATATCGCCGGATTCGCCGGGACGCGGCGTGTTCCAGGACTTCCCCGCTCCCGACGTCATCGAATCGGTCGTAAATCTGATCGGAGGGAAACGCGCATGAATTCCATCAGCATGCTTGCCGGAATGCCGTTCAAGAACCTCGACCGCGCGTTTGCGGACTTTCTCTGCCGCCGCGAAGGCACGCAGGACCCGCTGCTCTGGACGGCCGCAGCCATGGCCTCCGCCGTGATTTCCGCCGGACACATCTGCTGCCGCCTCCCTCTGTTCGAGGGAAAGCCGTGGCGCGAGGTGTTCGAATCCCTGTTTCCCGACGGTCTGCCGGACGATGCGTCCTTTGCGGAAGGCACATTCCCTGCCGCCTCGGAATTTGCCGCGCTTCCGGGGAAATTCCCAAAAAGCATTGCGGCGTATCCGGGGGAAATCCGGAACATTCCGCTGGTTCTGGATTCCGACGGACGGCTCTATCTGAACCGCTATTTCGAATACGAACGAAAACTGGCGGAAAAGATCCGCATCCTGTGTTCCCGGCCGTTTGAAATTCTTTCCTGCGGACGTGCGGAATTCGAGTCGGCCAGTCCCTATTTTTCCAGTCCGGAATCGCCCAATTTCCAGAAACTTGCCGCGTTCGCCGCATGCGGAAATGCCTTCACCGTCGTCACGGGGGGGCCGGGCACGGGAAAGACCACGGCCGTGGCCGCCATGCTGATTCTGCTCCTCCGGAACAATCCGGACCTCAGGATCATGCTGTGCGCCCCGACCGGAAAGGCCCAGGCGCGGCTCGCCGAATCCATCCGCGAACAGATCGCGGGCTCCGAACTTTCGGACGACCTGAAGACCAGACTTTCCGCTCTGCCGTGCAGCACGATCCATCACCTGCTCGGAATGCGGTTCGGCACGTCGAAATTCCGGTACGGCGAACGGAACCCGCTGCCCGCCGACGTGCTGGTGGTCGACGAAGCTTCCATGGTCTCGCTCCCGCTGATGTCGGCGCTGTTCCAGGCACTGCGGACGGAAACAAAAGTCATTCTCCTGGGAGACCGCGATCAGCTGGCCTCCGTGGAAGCCGGAGCCGTGCTGGCCGACCTCTGCGATTCCGGCACGCCAGACATGCTGCCTTCCGCCGCGGCCGCCGCGTATTCCGCACTCGATTCCGGAGCCGGCGTGCTGAATGACTCCCTGCCGCTTTCCGGACACATCGTTTCGCTCAAGACAAACCACCGGGCGTTTCAGGCTCCGGACGTCTGCGAAATCGCAGGGAATATCGCAGAGAACACGCTCCCGCCGGAGCCCCTTGCCGAAAAAATCTGCGCCCTGAAGGCTGATGACTTCTTCACGGAGGAGACTCCCTCCGAATCCGCTCTCGAATCTGAACTGCGCCGCATCTTCCAGACGAAAATGATCAGCTGCGGCAGCACGCTGCACTCCTTCGGCGAACTGCCTGAACTGGTCCGCGAAGGAAGTCCGGAATCGTTCGAAACGGCATTCGTCCTGACGGAAAATTTCCGGATCCTGTGCGCCTTGCGGAAATCTCCGTTCGGAGTCGAAAGCATCAATTCTCTCGCCATGCGGATCCTGGGACTCCGCGGGGACGGTTCCGCGCCCGGACTTCCGGTCATCGTGCTCTCGAACGACCCCGTCACCGGCCTTTCCAACGGCGACACCGGGCTCCTCTGGAAAACTCCGGAAGGCCGGACCGAGGCCTTCTTCCGCGACGGAAAAGCCTTCCGCCATTTTGCAGTTCCGGTGCTTCCCGCGTTCGAGCCCGTGTTCGCCATGACCGTCCACAAGTCCCAGGGCTCCGGATTCGAAAACACGCTCGTCGTGATGCCGCACCGCGATTCCCCCGTCCTGACGCGCGAACTCTTTTACACCGCGGTCACCCGCGCGAAAAAACACCTGCGGCTCTGGTGCGGGAAAGACCTGCTCGGAATCATGCTTGAAAGAAAAACCGTCCGGCACTCCGGACTTGAATTCCGATTGAAGGAGATCTGATCCATGCCCATTCCGTTTCAGCAGGAAATTTACCGGAAGCTGGTCCATCTGAGCTCGCTGTGGATGGCCGCGTTCCTTTATTTCTGTCCGAGATGGCCCGCTTTCATCATACTGGCGGTCTGCTGCGTGCTGAATGTGCTCGTGGAGTATCTCGTCTGGAAGAAGGTTCCGTTCGTCACGCCGCTCTACCGGGCGCTGTTCGGGCGGATGCTGCGGGAAGCTCCGGCGGGAAGGTTCCGCATGTCCGGCGCGCCGCCGGTCTGGGCGTCCTGCGCCATGTGCGCGCTGCTGTTCCCGCGCGAGGCCGCCGTGCCCGCGTTCGCCGTGATGCTCCTCGGCGACACCGCCGCCGCGCTGATCGGACGCTCCTTCGGAAGACACCGCTTCGCCAACGGAAAATCCCTGGAAGGCGTGCTGGCGTTCCTGGCGGTGGGCTGGCTGGTGACGGGGCTGGCCGGACTGCTGCTGTTCCACTACACGGCGGCCGTGTATCTGGGAGCGTTTCTGGGGGTTGCGCTGGCCTCGATGGCGGAGCTTTTCAACAAGGAACTGCACGTCGACGACAATTTCTCGATCCCGCTGGTTCTCGGCGGCATGATCCGCCTTTCGATGCTTTTCTGAACCCATATTTTCTCCGCCCGTTTCCCGCTCGAATCTGACAATTTTGACAAAGGAATTTGATAAATTATTTTGTCCTTGTTATATTGTCGGCATGAAGAGAATCGATAAAATTTCGCTTCAGGCGGTGGCCGAATCGTGCGGAACCTCGCTTTCGACCGTCTACCGCGTGATGCAGGGAAGGTCCAAGGCCGGCAATCCGGTGCATGAGCTGGTGCGGAAGCGTCTGTTCGAAACCGGACACTTCTCCGGCCGCATCTCTCCCGTCATGCTCGTAATCGGCGACCGGAAGCGGTTCGCGCACTACAAGCACGGAGACCTGCTGATCGACGCCCTTCTCCAGCAGGGAGCCGAGCTCGGAATCAATTTCATGATGACGGACCGCGCCGGATTTTCCAGAGACCTGAAACGGTGGCGTCCGGCTGGCGTGATCGCGCTCGACCCGGAGCAGGTTCCGGAGGGAATCCCCGCCGTGAACCTCAATCATATTCCCGTCAACAGCGGAGGCTGGGCCGTCTGCCGCAACGGACAGCAGGACTATGTGAACATCCTGCGGAAACTGCTGGAAGGCGGATACCGAAAAATCGGTCTGTTCTATCCGTTTGCCGATTCCTGCGAAACCCTGCTTGATCCCGTCGCGGGACTGACGGACTTTCCGAAAGCGTTTGAAACGGCCTGCGCGGATTGGAACAAATCGTTCGTCTTTTCCCGCCGGATCACCACGGAAACCCATTTTGAAATGTGCGCCGCATGCGCCCGCTATTTTGCCTCGCTCCCGGAAAAGCCGGAGGTCCTCCTTCTCTGCGGAGGAGTCTACATCAGCGCGGTCAGCAGCGAATTCCGGCGGCTCGGATGCCGGATGCGCTTCGCCGTTCCCGACGAATGGCGTTATTACAGCGAACCGTTCGATTTTCCCGCGGACGAAGTGGCCGTCATGGGAAACTATCCCGGAAACGCCATGGCTTCCGCCGCGCTGGAACTGCTGTTCGAACAGATTCACAGTCCGGATTCCCCTCCGCGCATGGTTCTGCTGGAATCCAAGATCAGGCTTTACACTCCGTGTCATGAAACAGGTCGCTGAAAAGGAAAGGACGTCCCGAACCATGGAAACAGAAACGGGCGGCAAAGTTCCCGATGCCGCAAAAAAACTTGCTTACAAAGTCTTCTGGACGTGGGACCACTCCACGAACTGGACTCTGAACGCGCTCGGCAGTCAGAACTGCGGCGTGGCAAACCATTACACGAAAAAACCCGAAATGTTCCTCCGGGACTACGAGCGCGCCGTGGACTGGTGCGCCGATCACGGAATCGACGCAATCGGGGTCGTGGGGCTGCTGCGGGACGTCCACGGCGGATTCTACAGTGCACGGAAGCTCTGCGCCTACGCCCGCGAACACGGAGTCCGAATCTATCTCATCGCCGGACTCTATTCCTACGGCGGAATCTACTACGAAGGGAATTCCCCGCTTTCGCTCGACCGGTTCCTGGAAAAGAACCCCGACTGCATGGCGCACTGGATCGACAACGCCCCGCAGAACTGGACGTACGCCTATCCCCACGGATACAAGCGCCAGCCCTGCGGATGTCCGTCCAGCCCCAAACTCCGGAACTTCGTCCTGGATTCGCTGGACTATGTGTTCCATGCGCTTCCCGAACTCGGCGGAATCCAGATGGAGACCGGCGACTCGTTCGTCTGCACCTGCGAACGCTGCCGGGCGCGCCGGGCCGAACTGCGCGGCGGCGACGAACAGGTCCCCGTCATGTCCTTCAGCGACATGGCGGACATCTATCCCGCCGCGTCCGAGGTCATCCGCCGCAGGAGTCCCGACGCCTGGATCATCTGCGAGACCTATACCCATTTCAAGGACTGCAGATTCTTCGACGACCCGGAAACTCCCGCCGTCAGGGCCATCATGAAAATGCCGGAGACCACCTTCTGGCAGTGGAAATGCGACAAGCGTCTCGCCGACGGCACCTGGACCGATTCGGACCGTCTTCCGGTTCCTCTCCGCAAGTTCCGCCACATCATGCGCGCCCATCACGGCACCCAGTGGCTCGGCGGACGCCACACGCTGGCCGTCGACGGGATCCGCCGCCAGTGCCGGCTGAGTTTCGAATCGGGACTTCAAGGCGTTTCCATCTTCGGCGAGGGTTCGCCGTTCCACGCCAACGTGGAGTTCAACTATCTGGCGCTCCGGTACTTTGCGGACCATCCGATGGGCACGGTGCGCAATTTTGCAGAGGACGTCATGGCGCCATTGCTGGGCGGAACCGAATTCGCGGAAAAATATCTCCAGTTCGCGGTGCTGAACAAGACTCCGGAAAAAATTCCGGCCGCCGTGAAGGAAATCGTAAAAATTATTTCGGGACTCAGGGAATATGACCAGCTGAGGAGGTGGTGTTATCTTTCATCGTTCCTGAACACATTCTATTGGGAAAGCATTCAGAAGGAGCATGACGAATGCGTCGAACAAGATCACTCGCAAATCGTGTGAATGACACGGTTTTCATGTTGGACATCAAACCAGGGAGGCACCAGATGAAAAGAACGGAAAGAACCGGAACCGCGCGTATTGGATTTTTTACCTTGATAGAGCTCCTCGTCGTGATCGCGATCATCGCGATCCTGGCCGGCATGCTTCTGCCCGCGCTGAACAAGGCCAGGGAAGCCGCCCGCAGCACGACCTGTCTCAGCAACATGAAGCAGATCGGGGCGGCACAGATGCTGTATTCCGGCGACCATGAAGATTTCATCATCAACAACGGAAGCATGGCCGCGAACAACTGGGATGTCACATGGTACAATGTTCTTTCGGGACGCAAGATCGTTTCCGGGCATACGGTGATCAGCGGCGGCTACGGGCTTACCTTCCACGGTAATGACAGCCCCGGGAATCTCCGCTGTCCCACTGCTTCAAAACCGGTGACTGAGGCAGTGCAATCCCTGGGGTTTGCCTATACCCACTACATGATCAACGGCTATCTGACTGGAAATACCGCTGCCGGTTCAGGAGTCGCCATTCCGCGCTACAGGAAACTTTCAGTCGTCAAACGGGCCAGCGTGGCGCTTTTTGCCGGGGACAGCAATGCACAGGGCAATTTCCAGGCAGGGAACATTTTCCATTTCGGATTCCGGCATAACGGCGTGGACACCCGGCCTTCCGCCGCAGATTACACCGCCGGAGCCACGGGAAGGTCCAATTTCGTCTATATGGACGGCCATGCCGCGCCTGTTTCCATTCCGGAACTTCACATGATTTACGACGTTCCGACGCCGTCGGTCACCATTGCCGGAGGATATTCGCCTTCATATTACTGGATGAACCGTCTGTTTGCCGGCTATATTTTCTGACGAAAACATAAAAAAGAAAGAGGACCATGAAACGAAGCATTGCTCTGGCTCTGGGAATCCTGTGCGCGGTTTCCGCCGTTTCCAGTGAGAAAATCCGCCTTGAAAAGTCGAAATCGCTCCGGGAGGTGACGGACTTCATTCCGGTAAATTCCCAAAAAACATGGGAGCTTTCCCTTGCGGCGGAAGGAAAAAGCGGCAGGCTCGACATCTATCTTTCCCAGTATGATTCGCAGAAGCGCCGGATCGGCGCCTACAATGTGTGCGCACTCCCCGGAACCGCAACCGTTCTGACCGCCCCCGCGGCGCACGGCGCAAAGGAGTTCACCGTGGCGGACGGTTCGAAATGGGACCTGAAACAGGGAAACATCGCGGCGTTTGATGCCAAAGCCGATTTCAGCGACCTGCCGAATTTCAGGCACGAATACTATGTGAAAAAAGTTTCGCGCGAGGGCAATGTCTGGCGTGCGGAAATGAGTCAGGGACTGTTTCGGGAGCATGCCGCCGGAACCCGGGTGCGTCTGCATCGGGACGGCGACCACATGGGCTGGGGAATCGCATTCCCGGAACCGAAGCCGTTTGCGCGTCTGATCGAACCGGCGGGAAAGACGGGCGGAAATCCGGGACACTGGTGGCCCGGGACGGCATTCGTCAGACTCGCGCTCCGCACGACGTCGGAGGAGCCCGTCTCTATCAGCCGATGGAACCTGCGCGAAGTCTCTCCCGATGAACTGGACCGGATCCGCAAAACCGCCGAAGCCGCCCGCCTTGCGGAAAAGCAGAAACTCATGCCGTTCGGCTTTGAGAAGATTCTGGCATCCGGACCGGCTTCCGTCGAGTTCACAAATCATTTTTTCACTTATCGGGGGGAGACGTTTTACCGGTCCGGAATCAGCCGGAGTTCACTGGCTGTTCCCTGCCGTGAGATCGCACAGTTTGAATGCGAAGCCAAGTCTGAAGTGCCGGGTCTGCTTGTCTTTGACGCAGCGGTGGAGTCTGCCGGAAAAACATTTACCGTCACTCTGCTTCGTCAGTCGGTGATCCCGGATGGAAAATACCGGAAATTCATCTTCCGTCCGGCGGACTCTTCCCGCTGGCCCGTGGAAGGCACGCTCAGGAGCTGGAATCTGAGTCTGCGTGAATATCCGGAAAACGGCCGGGTGATCGGGTTCCGCAATCCTGAATTCAGGAAGGAGACAAATCTGATCGCCGGGGCGGACAAGCCCGTTCCCGGAAAGCCGGAAGCCGTCAACGGACTTTTCCCGCTCGGAAAATACCGTCTGGAATGGCGCGGCGGAACCTGTCCGGGCGTCACGGTGAATTTTTACGATCACCTGCTGAATCCGATTCCGGGAAGCCGTGTGCGGCTCGCCCCCGGGAAGACGCAATGCGGATTTACGGCTCCCGAAATGCTGATCCGCGCGGAAGTTTCCGTGGATTCCGCAGGCGCGGGACGCCCCGTGCTCGTCCGGGAAAGCGCACCCAGGAGATATACTCCGGAACTGTTCTGGCGCGGCAAATGGATCTGGTCCCGGCATGAATACGGGCCCGATTATGCGAACGTCTGGTTCCGGAAGGAATTCGACCTGAAGGCGGCACCGGAATATGCCGCGGCCGCGCTGATGGCCGACGACGTTTCGGATACTTACGTCAACGGAACCTATGTCGGCAAGACCTGGCCGTACTCAAAGGCCTTCCGGTTCGACATCACAAGGCTCCTGAAACCCGGACGCAACCGGATCGACATCCGGGTCTACAATCTGGATTCGGCCGCCGGGCTCTGCGGCGACTTTTACGTCAAGTCTTCCGGCGGCGACCTGTGGTTTTCCACCGATTCCGGCTGGCTCTGCAGGGAAACCGGCAAAGACAAAAATCTTCCGGAAAAGATCGATTCCCCCGCGGTCGAGCTCGGTCCGCCCGCGACCACGCCGCCGTGGACAGCCATGGTTCACTTCGCCTATGTGGGGCCGCGCGGAAAATTCGCTCTCCTCAAATCTGAAAACGGCCGATTCACGGCGAAAATGGAAAAACCGGTCGTTTCCGCCTTCCGGACCATGAACTTCGAACGCCGCACCGCGGACGGAAAGAGCACCCGTTTCCTGCTGCCCGCCTCCATGGCGGAGAATTCCGACGGCACCGTGACGGTCACTTATCCGAAGCTCCGGCCCCTGGCTGTGCCGTGCGAAGTCCGGCTTGACGACGATTTCTGGGAAATCGAAGGGAACCGCCCGCTGGCGAAACTGGCCGCGGAAAAGCCCTTTCTTCCCGGCCTGAAACAGGCCGAATTCGTAAACGCCGGAACGCGCACCATGCTGAAATTCAACGGGAAACTCCGCGATCCGGTCATGTATGTTTCCAGCGAATGGGAGCGCATGGCTCCGGCACGGGCGGCCGGATTCAGGACTTTCGTCGTCAATGCTCCGTTCCATGATTTCTGGCTCGGAGAAGGAAAATACGATTTCTCCGCCCTCGACCATGAAATTGAAACTCTGCTGACCTTTGCGCCGGATGCCGCGTTCCTGCTGGATATCCGGTTCTATATGCCGGAATGGTGGCTGAAACAGACTCCGGACGACACCTCCGCGTACTTTGAAAAAACCAGCCGCAACACCTATGACGACCTCCAGGCGCTGGGTTCGAAGAAGTGGCTGGCCGACTCGGAAGCGCCGCTGAAGGCGCTGATCGACCATGTGAAGGCAAGTCCGTGGGCCGACCGCATCTGGGGAGCGAACATCGGGGACAGCCGCGGCAACGAATGGTTCTGGGGCGGCGCCCGGGCCGGACAGGACTTTTACGGCAAGCCGGCCCAGCCCGGCTACAGTCCCGCCGATCTTGCCGCCTTCCGCGCCATGCTCCGCAGAAAATACGGCACGGATGCGGCTCTCGCAAAAGCCTGGAACAAACCCGGCCTCACCATTGACCGCGCCGAAATGCCCGATCACAGGCTCCGCCGCATCGGGGCCGTCGGGTCTCTGATGAGCCCGGAGAGCAACCGTCAGATCATGGACTGGTGTCTCTTCCGGAATCAGGCGCTTTCGGAGGCGATCCGCCATTTCGGCGCCCGCATCAAGGCCCTCACGGACCGCAAATGGCTCGTCGGCGCCTATTACGGATATATGACCCAGCTTTCCGCAAGTCCCGGCCGCAGTCAGCTGATCACCGGCCACAACGGATTTCTGGAATGCGCGAAATCTCCTGATCTGGACTTCTTCCGCGCGCCCGCCTGCTATTTTCTCCGCAAGACCGGTCTGCCCAACGGAATCATGCAGACCTGGAGCACGTTCACTCTGCGGGGCAAAGTCCTTTTCATCGAAAACGATCAGCGCACCGCCTACGGTCCGAGCGAGGGGGTTGAAAACGACACCTACGCAGGCCGCCCATCCACTGCGCTGGAGTCCGTCGGCCAGATCAACCGCGAATTCGGCATGATGACCGCGGCCGGAGTCGCCCACTACTGGATGGACCATCCCCGCGGCGGCCTTTACGAACCCGCCCTCCTCGCGCCCATTGCGGAACAGCTCAGACTGTATACGGCCCTGCCGCCCGTCAAGGGATTCACTCCCCCGGAAACAGTCGTGGTCGGGGCCGTCGACAGCATCTATTATTCCGTCGACGGGGACAGCGGAATTTTCCCGCCTGCCGTCCAAGGCGTGTACTGGAACCTGAATTATCTCGGGATTCCGTACCGGAGTCTTGTGATTGCGGACCTGCTGGAAAAGGACCTGGTCCCGGCCCATAAATTCTACATTATGCTCCCGGCCCTCGTGCTCGATCAGGAACGGCGCAAGGCCCTGATGGAGCGCTTCGACCGGGAAAAAGCGACCGTCCTCTGGCTTTACAGCGCCGGCTCCTGCTATCCCGACCGCGGCCCTGCCGCCCGCTTCTGCGGCGACTTCCTCGGACTCCAATGCTCCATGGATCCCGCGAAAAAGGCGGAGACCCTGAAATCGGAAACCGGAACATTCGAAAGCCGGTTCAGCGGAGCGCCGCACTTCTATCCGGAAAGCGGATATGACAGCGTGCTGGGACGCAATGCGGCCGGAAAACCAGTCCTTGTCATGAAGAAGATCGGCGGAGCAGTCCATCTCTTTTCGACGCTGTCCGATCTCCCGAAGGAAGTCGTGAGCGGGCTCGTTTCCAGAGCCGGCGTGTTCCGGTACACGGAAAGTCTCGAAGATCCGCTCTGGATCGGAAACGATCTCGTCTTCCTGTATGCCGCGCACGGCGGCGAAAAGAAGATCCGCCTGCCCGAAGGTCTGCGGATGCGTGCCGTGATCGGCCCGCTGAAGGGAGAATTCTCTTCCGGAGAAGGCTGGAAGGCCGAAGGCGGTCTGACGTACGGCTTTCTGGTGTTCCGTCCGCAGTAGAAGGGCGGCGCCGGATTCAGGTTTCCACACGGCGGAGATTCGGGATTCCGGCTCTCCGCAACTTGCCTCAGACGATCACCTTTTCCGTGACCCTGTCGAACACGTGCGCCTTCGAAAGCGAAACGGCAAGCTCAATCGGCTGGCCGACCGTGCTCTTGCGGTGGGAATCCACCCGCGCAATGAAATTCGTCGAATTTCCGGCGTCAAGATAAAGATACATTTCGGCGCCCATCGGTTCCTGGACTTCAACCTCGGCCGTAATTTTCTGCGCGCCCGGATCCAGTTCGGCACGGTCGGAACCGATGTCCTCCGGCCGGAGCCCGAACACGACTTCCTTGTCCGTATACGGCTCCAGGCGGCTGTTCCACAGCGGCGGCAGCCGGACGGAAATCCCGCCGCAGCGGAACCGGAAGAAGCTTTCCTCGCGGGAGAGAGTCCCGGTGAAGAAATTCGTGGGCGGTGTCCCGATGAACCCGGCCACAAACATGTTGGCCGGATTGTCATAAATGCTGAGCGGAGTATCCGTCTGCTGGACGGAACCGTCCTTCAGCACGCAGATGCGGTCGCCCATGGT
>CAZHPP010000004.1:0-26527 GCA_964534535.1 uncultured Victivallales bacterium
AACCACAATCCGGGCGAACGGTTCTACTCCTACCGCAGGCTGAGCGAAATCTACGGAGTCGAGCTGCGCACGGTCGGTTCGGCCGTCGATCTGCTTCTGCGCGACGGACTCGTCGAAAAGCGCGCCACCAGCGGGATCTATGTGCTGAAGACGGAAAAGCATTCCGAGGTCGGGAACGTCTGGTTCGCCGTCGTGGACGAAAAACTCTATCACCCGTTTTATTTCAACATTCTCCTCGGCCTGATCAGCGATGCGGAAAAATACGGGCTGCGCGTGGTCGTGAAGATCGGCGGAAGCGCAAAGGATTTCCTTGACTGGTTCGTGCCGCGTCCGGGCGAGGGACTTGTCATCACGGGCGAACTTTCTCCTGAACTGCTGAAGGCCGCCGGGAAAAAATGCAACGGAAATGTGATCGTTGTTGGGAACTATGATTTTTCCGGAAATTTCGGGACGGTTCATTCCCGAATGAAGCCGAGCGTTGCCGAAGCTCTTGCCTGTTCCGCGGAACGCCGCTGCTGCAGACCGGTGCTGATCACGGGGCCGATTTCAAGGCCCATTTCAAGACAGCTCGCGGAAATTTTCACAGACCACTGCAGGAAGTCCAATCTTGATTTCAGAACTGTTTCCGAACCTGCGGAAGACGGATTTTCAGCCATGACGTGCCTGGAAGATTTCCATCCCGACTGCGTGCTGCTGACCGAACCGGCTTTTTCCGGTGCGGCGGAATACCTTTCCGAACACAGCCTGAAATGTCCGGACGATATTTTCCTGATCCGTTACGGCAAGGAGAAAAACGACCGGTTCTGTTCCGGTCATGCCGCGGTCGACATCGAATGCGACGGCGCCGTGCATGGCCGCACCGCCCTGCTGATGCTCCTTCGCAACAGCAAGGAGACGGCGGAAATCGACATGAAGACGGTCCGCCGCTTCTGACCGCGTGAAACGTGCCGTCGGACTGACGCAGGCCGGTTCTGTTCTTCTCCCGTTTCAGCGCCGGATCTCCGAATCGAGGCGTCCGGATGGACGGGATGCAGGCATGCCGCTGCTCCGTCAGAACCATGCTGAATGCAGATCAGTTCTCCGGAATCATGGCGATGAATCCGGCAATGACTTTTTCCAGTTCCGGATACAGTTTATGGGGGCTGCTGCCCGGAATCCAGATCCGATGCGAAAAACCGGTTTCCTCTTTTGCATAGAAGAATGTTTCCGACGGAATTTGTTTTTCCACAAGTTTCTGCAGGAAACATTCTGCGGAACTGATCGGAACCACATTGTCCCGGAGGCCATGCGTCAGCAGCACCGGAGGGGAATCCCGGGTCAGCAGGGAAGATGGTTCCAGCAGATCCAGTTCCCTTTCCGAAGGATCATGTCCGAACAGATTCCGGTATCGGCCCGGATTCAGTCTGTAATCCGGACGAACGGCCGCAATGCCGGAAATTGAAATGATTCCGGCCACACGTTCCGGAGGAAGGCGCAGCCCGGTCATCAGCGCCAGATGTCCGCCGGAGGATGCTCCCATGACCCATATTTTTTTCCGGTTGAGGCATTGGAATTCAGGAATGTCTGCATCCAGCAGGAATCTGCCGGCCTGCATGCAGTCGTCTCCGCCTGCCGGCCATGGGTCTTTTCCGCACAGGCGGTAGTCCACATTGAAGACCGCCAGATTCAGATCCTGACTCAGGAATTCCGCAATGCCGGCAAGACCGCTTTTATCCATTGATCCCCAGCCGCCGCCATGGATCAGGAGTAAGGCGGCGGGAGAAGCCCCGGCCGTTTCAGGCAGATAAAGATCCCCTGTGCCGAAGCCGTCCTCCGCAGGGCGATAAGTGAGATTGACAATATTTTTCATGTGCCGCTACCCCTGGCAGGGAATCAGATTGAAACTGTGCCATGTTTCTCCGGAGAGCACATTCCCCGGGTCCGGCAGATCCAGTTCCGGAAACTCCCGGTTCTCCGCGATCCGCATGGCAATTTCCTCGAAACGCGCTTTCTGCCCCGCCAGACGCGTCTGGATCAGATGCAGCCCGAACGGCTTGTTTCTGCGGAGCCATTGACGCCGGAACCCTTGAGAGACGTTTTCGGTGAGCATGGCGGCCTTCCGGGCCAGCATGGCGGTTTCCTCATTCAGCAGATGCTGTTCCAGGCGCAGGCGCAGCGTGATTTTCGTTTCGATCAGCAGGGCCAGGGCGCACGCATATTCGAGATCGCCTCCGCCGGTTTCGCGGAGTCCGCATAATTGCTCCGCGATGCGGGAACAGCGTTTTTTCATGTTTTCCAGCATGTCCGGAGAATGCAGCCGGGCACTGCGGCAGACGATTCCCAGCAGGGGATCGTCCCACAGGACCGACGAAGCGGCAAGTCCGCATGTGAATTGTTCGGGCTGCGGAACTGTCATTTCCGCAGCGAGAAGGACTGCATCGTAATTGCCGCCGAAGCACTGTGCATACTGTTTCTGGAGAGAGGATGCCGGCGCCTTCCAGACCTGGGCGGCGGCGAAGGTCAGACCGGCCATGGCCGAATCGAAATCGCAATAAGCTCCGTCATCGCCCCAGAGTGTGAAGATCAGTTCCGAAAGTCCGGCTTTTCTGGAAGAGTCGATGCACGGCGGCACGGTCCTTGCTGTCTGCTGGTGGTCGTACCACAGCCGGGCCGGAGTCCAGATCATGGAAGCCATGACGGGGTCGAAGCCGAGTTTCCTGTGGATGCGGATCATGTCCTGATAATACGATTCTTCCCAATGGTAATAGTCCCAGAAGACCAGCTGGACACCTTTGGGAATTTCCGCTATGTCTTCAGGAGAAATGTCCAGACTGGAAACATAATACAGGTGCTGCGGGTTGTGCACTCGGAAGAACATGTCGGACCAGATCATCGGCTTCATGCCGTATTTTCTGCAGATGGCCAGAACTTTTTTCAGATGGCGGAGGAAAATGGCGAACGGATTTTCCGCTCCGAATTTTTCCAGATGCCGGCCCTGGCCCAGTCCGACGGCCTCGTCGAATCCCAGGTTGATCCGGCGGGAACGGAAAGCCTGTGACTGGAATGCGATCATCTTTTCGATCAGGTCATACGTCTTTTCCTCGTCGGCAAGCAGAATGCGGGGAGTATCGGCGACTGCGGAATACGCCTTTAACTTCAGAATCTGCTCCATGTGTCCGAGGCATTGAATGGCGGCGCAGAGTTCGATGCCCAGCGATGCGGCAAGATCGTCCAGGTCCCGAAGCTCCTCCAGGGAATAGCTGCCGCGTCCATAGCCGAAGAAAGGTTCGCCCGGACATTGGAACGTGTCTTCCATATACAGTTCAAAGTGATTGTATCCCAGGAGCGCCAGCGCGAACAGCTGTTTTTTCAGACAGTCGATGCGGGGGACTCCGTTCCGGCTGCAGTCGTACATGACTCCCAGAGTCTTGAAGGGACAGCGGAATTCTCCCCGTGCTCCGGCCCGGTACAAACTGACTGCCCGCAATGCTTCCCGCCTGGAATCGTATTGGATTTCATCGTCGGAAATCCGGCAGACACCCGGTGCGGAAATCTTTCGGAAGCGGAGCTTTCCGGGGAGGTCGACCCGGGACCGGATCATATCCAGGAAATTCTGCATGGACTGGTTCTCTCTCATTTTTCTCCGGTAACAGTAACAGATTCAATTCCGAAACTCGCGGCAATCTTTGCAAGGACCCGGGCATAATGCCCGATTCCGAGAGCGAAATGATGCGTCGGTCCGGCAAGACACCAGCGTTCCAGAAAAGTCCGGATGTCGGGAGCGAACTTTCCGTGGGTATTTGTGTTTCCCGTCGGCGGAATGGGGTAATCGACGGATTCTCCCTCCGCAATGACGAACCTGGGCTTGCCGGCCGGATTGATTCCGATGCTCAGCAATGTGATCGGACCGGTTCTGATGTTGAACTCCACGCTGGCGCCGCAGCCGGGTTTTCCATGGAACTTTTTCAGACTGCGGAGAACCGGTTTGCGCGCTGCGATGTTCAAATGGTGCGGGCCGTCGTGCCCCAGAAGAATTGTGCCGCGCCGGAAGTCGATCGGATGAAATTCGGCAAAACTTCCGCCGATTTCCAGTCTGTCCATGATCAGCATGGCGATGCAGGTCTTGATGTCGAATTCGCCGCACATGGGGAATCCGGCCCCGATCAGCATTGAATTGCCCACAATCAGGCTGGTTACGACTTTCCGCATTTCCGAGCCTTCCAGCGCCTCGTAATAGTATGCCAGCCCGTCCAGATCCCGCTTCCGGATGAAACGCTGCAGTGCCAGCGCCGCGCGTGCGGCAGTCTTCAGATCGGTTTCCGTCAGTTTTGTCGTGACGGGATCGGCGCCTGGGTCCGGAGTGTCGAAAAAGTCCAGAATCCGCGCCGACATGGCGGCGACCTCGGCGGAATTTTCAGGAATCTTCACAAATTCGGTCAGAATTTCATCCGGCTCGCACTGGGCAATATGGCAGCCGAAAGCGGCGGTCAGCGCCGTCGGATCCGTCTGCATGTCCAGCATGGCTTCCAGAACATGCCCCATGTGCCCGAGCCTGGCTTTTTTTAAATCGTGCCTGACATGGGCGATTCTGCACCAATGGTCTATTTTCCGATCTGCCTCCGCATCGTTTTCCAGAGTGCCGATGATCAGATCGGCCACCGGTTTCCCCATGCGCAGAGCCACTCCGGCGAATTCGGGAGCGGCACAGATATCGTCGTTGCACAGCTGCAGGAACGTCGTGCCTTTTTCATATTCCATGGCTTCCAGCGGCTGCAGCACGACGAGAATGACCGGGCATGACATGGCCCGCAGGATGACTCCGATCGTGGAACTGGCCGCGTAGGTAACCATGTCGACGAACAGAATATCCGGGCCGGCGGCTTGGATCTTTGGAAGGGTCTCGTATGCTTTTGCCGCATTGTCGATCATTCCGAAATCATGAACCGTCACATGGCACGGTTTCAGTTTCTCCAGGAAAACGCTGCTTTTCCGCTGCATCTCTTCTCTCAGAGACGGAAACTGTTTCCAGTAGGTATCCAGCCCGACGGACAGAATGCCGACATCGGCATTCAATGGCTTGACTCGTTCAATCTGCATGATTTTCTTTTTCCTTCCTGCTTTCCGGAATGACGATGAACAGTATATTGGAAACATCTTTGATCCGGCAGTAATCTCCGAACCGGTCCGTTCCCCGTTCGACCTTGAAATCATCGGGACGCGCAAGCGGCGCAAGTTCGCCTTCCGCGTTATGGAATCTGACATTGTCCCTTGTTCCCGGCTCCGGACGGTACAGCAGTTCCGCATGATCCAATCCCATGACCAGAATCCTTCTGCCGACTTCAGGCAGTGCAGGCAGTTCGGCCTTGCAGCGGACAAGTCCGGGCGCATGCCCGGAAACGGCAAACACGCGGCATTCCAAATCCAGCGCGGGCACAGTGCTGAAGCAGCTCATGCCGTCTTCCAGCGTGACGGTGTGTCCGCAGGGCAGGGGCGCGCCGTCCGGCAGACGCAGCCTGATCCGGGACGTGGTGTCCCGTCCGAATCCGGCGAGGTAGAACCCGTTCCGGCATCGGTGCCAGGTCATGACAGGTGCCGGGTGCTCCGCCGTGCGGAATTCCGATTCATATTTCCATCCGGAAAGGTCCATGGCGCGGAGGAAGAGACGTTCCGGAAAGTCGAATATCCGTGCATCGAGCGCGGCAGGCGCATAGGCGTGTTCCTTCATCGTGAAGGAATTCGTGCCGCGGATCCAGAACAGACTTCCCTCCGGCGCGGAAGGAAGTCTGCGGCGCAGCAGGGCAGGGCGGGTCTGAGCATCCTGTTCATATTCCGCCTCGACTGTATTGTGCTCGGGGTCGGCGTTTATCCGGTCCAGAGGTCCGCCCGACAGCAGGGCGGCATGCATGATTTTCTTTTCCGTTCCGGAGAGACGGAACTCCCCCTCCAGAGGCGGCGCGGGGGCGAGGCCGAGGAACACCTCGACTGCCTTGCCTCTGGCCGGACCGTAGCAGATTGCCGTTCCGCCTTTCCGCAGATGTTCTTCCACACCGGAAAGCACCTGCGGATTGACCGTAAAAACAGTCGGGAATACCAGGATGCATCCCCGGAAGAAATCGGGATGGTCCCGGATGACGGAAAGAAAGTTCCGGGAGGAAATGACGCTGTTCAGCGGAAATCCTTCATTGATCGCGCCGCGGATCAGATAGTCGCCGGAATAGATCTCTTCAAGGCGTTCATCCTTCTCCGCCAGAAGATGAACTTCGTCAAACGGATAAATCCATACAAGGGGCCCGGGGGCGTCCGGAAGATTGTCCATGGCGCCGAGGATTCCGCCGGTCACTTCACGCGCCGGAGCGTCCGGCATTTCGCCTTTCGAGTCGTCGATGGAGAGAATGTGCAGCACATCGGCATGGCGGATTGCGCCGCGGCCGTCTATCCGCGCCAGGGAGAGCGGCAGCAGGATGTCATGCGGAGAACGTTCATAATAATCCCGCCATGCAGACGCCTTGAACCATGGGTCGTGGAGGTAGAACCTGAACGTGAAACTGTCGGACATCGGCAGTTCCGCAATGTGGCTGAGGTAATTGACGATGCACATGGCATAATTCCCGTCAAGCGAACCGCTCGGCGAGTTCGGCGGACCGGAAATTCCGGGGATGAGCCGATAAATGTCGCGCAGAGGGGTTGCATCGGTGCTGACGTCAATGCCCGTGGAATAATTCGTTCCGCGGGTTTCAATCGGGAAGTCGGGGCATTCCCTGCGGAAGTCGTGCCAGAATCCCAAAATTGCGTCGTGGATCGGTTTTGAACGTCCTTTCAGGAATTCCGTGCCCGTGAACACCGCGCCGCAGGCTCCCCAGGCTTCCATGCCGAATCCGAACCCATTGGAAAACCAGATTCCGTCCATGTCCATGAAGCGCAGAAAAGCTTGAGTCTGGCGGCCGAAAAACGTGCCGAAGGAAGTCCCTTCCGGAATGCCGTCGGGAAATCCGGCATAGCGGCGGCGGTCAGCATGCAGATTCTGATAGCAGCAGACAAAGCGGCCGCCGTGTCCCAGACAGCATTCATGGTGATCGCGGTATTTGAACGCGGAGACGGCGAATTCCATGCCGGGATCGAAAGTCGCTTCCGCAAGCAGGTCCTTCCCGTATTTTTCCCGAAAGATCCGTTTGCAGAGCAGCACGATTCCGTGAAGTTCGCGATAGGAAAAGGTTCGGGGATTTTCCCTGTATTCCCTGGGGAAAAGATATGCGAAGCGCCGTGCTTCCGGCAGCGGTTTCTCCTGGACCGGAGGATTTGCAACGCCGACCCATTTTCCCCATTCGAACTTTGCTTCGGGATCGCCCGCAAAAGTCAGAATTTCACTGCCGTCGGCCGCCCAGAACATCAGTGCGGTTTCCGCCGATTCCCGGATGAGATCATCCCACTGCCGGAAGATTCCGGCAATGACTTCGGACATGGCCTTTTCACCGGGATCCGGGAAAGCTTTCAGCGAGACTTCCAAAACGATTCTATGCCACTTCATTTTTCTGCTGTCATGATTTTAGGGTTGAACAGTCCAGACCGTCCGATACGTCTTCTTTCCGCCGGGAGGCAGAACGCACGAATCATAAATGACTTCGAGCGAGGCATATTTCGAAGACTGATCGTCATCCCAGAAGGCAATGGCGTTCAGTGCATCCGGATCGAATTTCCCGCTCAGAGCCGGTTTCCCGTCAGGTCCGGAGAGCGTCAGCTGCGAAGTGCCGCCCTTCGTCAGCTGATAGTTCGGGTAGATGGCTGCCAGAGCCGGCATCGGTGATTTTCCTGTCATGCCGAGAACGGCCAGTTTCCTGGGACGTTCCAGAAAGGCGGTCCCGGATGCGGCTTTTCCGGATTTCCCCTCTGCGGTCGTCAGCATTGCAGGCATATTGTGGGAGCGGCAGACAAAGGAACGGGACACGCCGCTGCGGTTTTCCACCGTCAGTTCAATTTTTACGCTGTCGGGCAGAAACGTAATATTTTTCATCATGGAAAGCCCGCCGTAGACCGGTTCATTCTGTTCCGGAATCTTCTGCATCAGGGTGTACTTGACTCCTTCCTGGTCGGCCTCTCCGCCGAGCAACTTCCATGGCCCGTCGAACACCCGCATCTTCGGTATCAGAAAGGAGTCGATCCCGAATCCGAGTCGGCCGATCTGTGCGGAAAGCAGTTTTTCCCCGTGCTTCCAGCCGGTCAGCCGCCCTCCGTTTTCCGCATCCAGGAGAAGCATATACCGAGGCGTCTGCACTTCAATGAAGTCCTGTCCGTTTTGAACAACGTGACTGGTCCTGACTCCGGAATTATTCACGGGAGAAAGCTTTTTATAATCGTTGTTCACGCTGAACAGCGATCCGACAATATTGTTTTCCTGCTCCCACAGCCGGCGGATGACAGGCAGACGTTCTTCCCGCGCCCGGCGCATGGCATCGGGCGGGAAAAACCTGCCGTATCTGCGGTCTTTCCGGAACGGCTCGATCCGGATGAAGCTCCAGCGCACGGCGCCTGTATGCAGAAGAATGCCGTCTGCCAGCGCTCCGCCGGAAAACCTGCCGTAAAAGATTCCGTCTTCGGAAGAAAAGACGGCATATTCTTTTTTTCTGTCCAGCCCATTCACGCGCAGCGTGTAGAAGGCATCGCCGCGTTTCCAGAAGTTGCCGACTGCCGCCAGAAGATTTTCTCCATGGCTGAATGCCCTGTACTGCAGCATGGAAGCGGTCTTTGCCTCCGGCATTCCGTCATAATTGTTCCAGGACACTGTGGAAAGCGGAAGGTTCGGCTTCGGGAGCGGCGTTTCAGGGGTCAGTGACACGGAACCCGTCGCATCGCGGCCGTCCAGCACGGTTTCCTCGTGCCGGGCGATCATGCCGTTGGCTGCGGCAAGCGCCGACCAGTAACGGTAATCGTACCCGGCCGGGAAGAAATAGGCATAGGATCCCTCGAAGCGGTTCACGAAGAACAGCAGCGTCTCAAAGGCGATCAGCTCCGGTTCCGTGACCCAGTCCTGCCCCTGGAAACTGTGCGGAAACGCGATCAGTTTCGGAGGGTTGGCCGGATCTTTGGCCATCCGGAGGATCTTGCCGCGGATTTTTTCCGCGGCAATCCATGTGATCAGATTCCAGCCGCAGTATTCCTGATACGGTTCGGAGAGCCGATGATAGACGTACGGCCCCCATGGTTCGATCGCCTTCATTTCTCCGGCATAATCGTCCAGATCGTACTGGCGGTGAAGGCTGGGAGTCACAAAGGCAGTGTAGCTGATCATGGGAATGAAGTGGGATTCCTTTCCATGCTTTTTCCCGATGGCGTTCAGCGTCCGTTCGATCGTCAGGACCAGCTGTCCGTGCTGCCAGCTGCGGAATTTCACCCAGGTGTCGTAATGCCTGCTTTCCAGCAGCGGTTTGCCCCACAGCCGTTTCACTTCCTCCGGCGGAAGTTTTGAATAACGGACGAACTCATCGCGGCAGCGGCTGCAGAAACAGCCCTTGTCGTCGAACATGTAGGGTTCCCAGTTGCCCATGAAGTTGTCCAGCCTGCCGTCCGCAAGCAGTTTTTCCCATTCGAGGATAACTTTCTCCGTGAAATAGGATCCCTGACGATAGATTTCGACGGGACAGACGGCCCTGGCATTCGGGTATGGTTTTCCTGCGGCGTCACGGAAAATCGCATTTTCCGGCTTGGGCGCCGTGCCGATGAAATAACCGTTGGAGATCGGTTCTCCGCAGACGGTAAAACCGATTTCCTTCATGGACGGCGCCATCTGCAGCGGCAGATACTCGACGCTGTTAAAACCTGTCGTGCGCAAAAAGTCGCAGAGGATATTGACATCATTCCCCGAGTAATTGAGATCGTTCATGAGGCAGAACCCGCTTTGAAAACGTTTCGGCTGTCTCGACTCGGCAAGCGGCATGACTTTCAAGCGGAAAGTTTCCACGCCTGATTTCTTTCCTGCTTCTTCCGTCCAGTAGAGGGCATCATAGCTTTTTTCCCCTGCCGGCAGACTGCTGCACAGCAGCAGGTTCACGGACGTGCCCCACGAGGAGTAGCCGGTTGCCGGAATCCGCGGCAGCAGTTTCTTCAGATCGACCTTCCATGTGTGCTCGTCCACTTTTTCCAGATGATTCCCCGTCTGTGCGGCTTCGACGGTGAATCCTGCAGGGAGACGCAGGAAGAAGATCGGATCTCCATCTTTTTTCCCTGTCTCATTGCGCAGCCCGAAAGTCGCCGGGATCGCCTTTTTTTCCGGCACACAGAACAGGTTGTCCATGAGCCCCATCGGCATGAGTTTTGCCGTAACGAGCTCCGCCCTCTGAGACTTTTCCAGGATGACATTCCGGAACGACATCTCGCCCGCGCCGTAAAAGACGATCCGCAGTGCTGTTTTCGCTGTTCCTTCCGGCATCTGCATCGCCATGGAAAGACGGCTGAATTCCGGAGGCAGAGTCATGATCTGGTTTGCCTCGCCGATCTTTTTGCCTCCCTCATCCAGGAATGTGTTGAACACGTACAGACCGGAAAAGCTGCCTTTTGAAGGAACAATGCGGCCTTTCGCATCGAAGGAGAGAATATATTTTCCGGGTCCGGGAACCGGAACAGTCTGTTCAAATCGGTTGGAAACGGAAACCGGATTGCCGTTTTTCAGCCTGACTTCCTGCGTTGTCCTGTCGGTGCTCAGCCTGGCGGAAGAGTCTTTCCAGCCGCTTTGGATGCCGGGACGCACCCGGTCCAGGAAAGACTGGATCGGTCCTTCCGAACTTGCGGCATGAACCCAGAAATTGGTTTTCCAGAACCGGATGTCGTCCGGATTTTTCAGGGAACCTCCCTGAATTAAATTCTGCCCCTGACCCGTCGACATTTTCAGTCCGAGATTGTTTCTGAAATCAATGCTGACGCCCCCTGCATCCAGAGCGTTCAATGCCGTGGAACTTAAAAGGAGAGCCGTCACTGCAAACTCAAATTTCATGTAGCGTCCTTCCGCTGGTTGTTTGCAAAAAAAGTTACATGGCCGGCTGCGTCATGACCCGGGTCGGTTTTTCCGCAGTGGCATCCCAGAGATTGAATCCGTTCTGAACGTCCTTCAGATTGCCCGGCATGCCAAGGCGGGCTGTCAGGGTCGGAGTAACGGCCGCATGTCCATCCATGAAGGAGGTGGAACATCCGCCGGCATGCGCGCGCAGAATCCCGATATTCAGGTGGATCAGCCAGCCGATGAGTGCGGAATAGCGCTGGTATCCGTATCCGTGGCACGAACAGGGACCGATTCCGGTGTGTTTGTAAGGCACCCAGGAGTCGGCAAACAGCACGGTGCTGCTGACGGCGGCATTCTTCGCGCCGATTTTCTGAAAGACGGTCCCTCCGCTTTTGACTCCTCTGGAACTCATGCGGTCATTGTAACCGTAACTCCATTCCAGATTCCGGATATAATTGAAGGCCTTGGTCGTCCGGGAATCCGACGGACATACCAGTGTGCGTCTGGTCGCGGTCTTGTTGCTCAAGGAATTGAGGGGGCTTCCGCCAAGCACGGCAAATGCCACCATATACTCCTGCCAGAAACAGGTGAGCGTGGGATGCAGGGTTCCTGCTTCAAATTCCGTCGGCAGCACCCAATCCTGGTTTTCTGAAGCATACTGCATCCAGAAACTGCCGAGGGATTTCTGGTTGTTCAGGCAGGAAATGGAACGCGCTTTTTCCCGTGCGGAGTTCAGCGCGGGCAGCAGCATGCCTGCCAGAATGGCGATGATGGCGATAACAACCAGGAGTTCTATTAATGTAAAAATCCGATACTGGTTCGAGATGGTTCGGAATGTTTTTTCTTCTTTCATAGGAAAGCTCCTCTGCGCCAACTTTTCTAAAGCATTGGCTTTATTTTTGTTGAATGCCGGTTTCCACGGGGAAATTCACTCTGCAAAAACATTGTTTTCGACTTTTTCCATGTTCTTTCCAGTCAAAAGCTGTGCCGCCCTGTCCTGATGCGACCGACCAGGAGGGGGAATGGGACCGGAGGCGTCAAAAGGCATCCGGTCCCGTGCAGTCGGGTTATTTCAATTTCTTGACCGACAGGTCGTCCAGCATCACTTCCCCCGCTCCATACAGGGAAAATCTCAGCGTGAAGGCAGCTGCTTTTGCCGGGACATCGAATATCAGTTTTTCCGCCTTCCAGTCCGGATTCAGCGCCAGCTGGCGGTCAAAGGTGGTTCCCGTGCCCTTCTTTGCGCTGTCGCTGAAGGTGATGAAGCAGCGAAGCGCATTGTAGCCGGGGACAGCCTCGTTTTTCCCCTTTGCAAAGAAAGTCAGTTCATACTGTCCGGGAGCAGCATTCACGGTCTGTAAAAGATAGTTTGAGACTGTCAGAAGACCGCCTTTGTTGTTCTTGATGCTCTGGAATTCTTTCCTGGTGGCGATATTCAATGCCATTTTCCCGTTTTTCCCGCCGGGAGACAGTTTGCGGGAACAAAACGGAGCTGTCTGCTTGAGCAGTTCCAGATAGTTGCCGTCCCGGGCGTCAATATGAACCCAGTGTCCGGGATTCCAGCATTTTATGTCGGCTGGGGTTTCAAACGAGCCCCCCTTCAGCAGATTTTCCTGTGCGGAAATTCCGCAGGAGATCAGGGCCAGAGCCGCGGCGGCAAACAGGATGCAGTTCGTTCTTTTCATGACTTTTCCCTTTCGGTTGAATGATATTTCATTGCGGTGCTTTCTTTTACAATCAGTTGGAACGGTATTTCCATGTACGGATAGGGTTTGCCCTTCCTGAGCCATTCGTCAGCGGTATTCAGCAGCATGAAAACAGACTTGATCAGACGGTCGAAGTCAATTTCAATGCTCGAAATCTTGGGGGTAATGAGCGAAGAGTCAAAATTATTATCCATGAATCCCATGACCGCGATGTCTTTTCCCGGCATGAGATGTCTTTTCTCCAGCGCCTCATATACAGGCGGAGCCCATGCGCTGGTATGGCAGATCAGCGCGGTCGGCGGTCTGGGCAGGTCCATCATCCGGTCCACTTCCTTCCGGATCAGCTGGTCCCGTTTTTCATGGAACGAATTCAGCTGCGGGTCCTGGACGAACAGTTCGGGAGATGTGTCCATTCCGATCTCCGTCATGAACTCTTTCAGTTCCTCCGGACGGAAACCGCGAATCTCGCCTGCGTCAGGAACTGCAATGATGCCGACTCTGCGGTGTCCCTGCGCACGCAGGTGTTCCAGTGCCATTCCCCAGGCGTTCCGGATATTGAAGGCACAGCTTGAGAAGCCGGTCAGCAGATAATCCTGCCTGGAGGCCATGGTCAGAACGACCGGAATCGAAAGATTGTCCAGCGTAGAGAGAATTTCCTCTGTCCCGTAAAAGTTGGAGGCGATCATGAAAATCCCGGAAATACTGCGCTTGCTGAGAAAATCTGCAAACTGGAGCGGTCCCATTGCCTTGATCAGATGATAGTTGCAGAATTCCAAATCAACGCCGCAAACCCGGGCCTTTTCCTCAAACCGGTGCAGCAGTGCGGCGGTGGTCGATTTTATGCCCGAAGTCTCGGCGATGCACAAAAGTTTTTTTGACCCCTTGCTGCGGGAGGAATACCGGACATAATTTCCCTTGCCATGGATGCGTTCCAGAAGGCCTTCTGATTCCAGTATGGACAGTGCATTGCGCAAGGTTTCCCGTGCCACGTGAAATTCTCTGCTCAGTGGAATTTCACCGGGAAGATGATGGGCAACAGGATAAAAGCCGCTGACAATCCTTTGGCGGATTGTATCGGCAATCTTGTCTTTCTTCAAATTTCTGCTGTGCATCTTTCTGCTCTGTCAAATCCGTTGTTTTGTTCCTGAATCGGCCCTTCTGCAGATAATTCTATAACTTGTCTAGTCAAATGTCAATATTATATTTACTTTTTTCCAGAAAAATCATAGACAGAATGCCGCAAATACAGAGTTCATGCCGACGAAAAAATTGAATTTTTTGCGCAGGGTGCAGGGCTCTTTGAGTCCTGTCGAGGAGGGGCAGGGGAGCGAGCAGCCCATTGGAAATTGAAATCAGCCGTTACGCAGGACCATGCAGGACAAAAGATGTCCGCTGTGCCGGGATATATTGTCCGCAGAAATAAATCAGGGAGACGATTCTTATGGAAAAGGTTCTGCCGGTTCAGATCATTCCGCTCTGCATCAGAAAACTCCGCGCGCTGCGTCCGGATGAAAACATCACAGGGTTCGACGCCTGGGATGATTTTCTCACAGTCAAAAAAAGCAAAAATCACCTTGATGAAAAGTTCATCCTTGAAATGTTCGAACTCATGAAGCCGCTGAAAGACCTTGAGTTCTCTGACTCGGCATATTTCATGCGCCGCTGGAAAAGCGCAAAACTGCCCTCCGACCAGATGCTGATTCATTATCTGGTACTGCTGGATAATTACTGCTGCATACATCCACGCTGTGAAAAACTGGAATCGCGCGCGTACTATTCCCTGTGGTCGGAACAGCTTCTGCGTTCGTTCAGTGCCGATGAAAGGCTCCTGATCCACTGGTTTCTTGCTGCGCTTTCCAAAAACAAGTATCCGCGCTGGCCGTACAAGCTGCTGGAAATTTTCGTGAAGGCTTCGGACTGGCTCCCGATCTGCTGGCGGCGCTGGTATTTCACGCTCTCCTGGCCGTTCATGGAACTCGTGCCTCTGCCGGCAGGCGATTCACGGAAGGTCTATCGCTCCGACCGGCGCGGCGATTTTGACAGATACGGAAGTTTCAGAAAGGAGAAACTTCCCCCGGAAGTCGCCGAGGCCATCGCCATGGATTCTCCCGAAGCGGCCGAGATCAGCCTGACTCTGTCAGGCATACGGTGGACGCCCGGAATTTTCAGTGTGGCATGTCAGCAGAGTGCAATGAAAATCCTGCGCCACATGATTCGGAAACTTTCGCCTGACGCAAAACATTTTTCACTCTACGATGCGGTCATCCACGTCATGGTGTACGCCGGCAGAAGGCAGCCCTTTTCACCGGAAGAGGTCCTCCTCATCTGCGAGGAGGAACACCCCGGCGCGCTTGCTCAATATCATGACAGGTCCGGCAACCAGCTCTTCCGGTTCGCAATGAGGACTGCGGACGACGATCCCGAAAGCGCGCGGAAAATGCGCGACATTCTGATGCAGTCCGGATGCAACCCGGATGAACCGAATGCACTCGGCATCTCGTTCCGCAATTATTCCTATTATCTTATCGGCAAAATCTGAAAAACAAATACAGGAGAATATCAGCATGCCAAAAGAAATGATCGATCTTCACAACAGAATCACCCCCGCCGACCTGGAAACCATCCTGAGACATCAGGTGAGACAGATCATGGAACATCCGGAATTCGCGAAACAGCTTCCGCCGCTCATGGTCTGGGGAGCGCCGGGACTCGGCAAATCCACCATCATGCGGACGATTGCGGACGAGGCGAAAATCGGCTTCATCGACGTGCGTCTGGCCCAGCGTGAACCCGTCGACATCCGCGGACTTCCCGTCCCCGACGCCGAACACAATCAGGTGCGCTGGCTCGTCTCTTCCGACTGGCCGCGCGACCCCAAAAGCAAAGGCATCCTTCTCTTCGACGAACTGACCGCAGCCGACCGCAGCCTTCAGGTCGCCGCCTACGAACTCATCCTCGACAGGCGCCTCGGAGACCTTTACAGCGTCCCCGACGGCTGGTACATCTGCGCCGCAGGAAACCGCGTCGAGGACAATGCCGTGGCCTCGACCATGAGCTCCGCCCTCGCAAACAGATTCCTCCATGTCGAACTGGAGGAAAACGTCGAGGACTGGATCCGCTGGGGACTTGCGCACGAAATTCATCCTTCCGTGATCGGTTTCCTGAGATACCGTCCCGATCTGCTCTGCCATCAGGAGAATGAGAATCTCGAACGCGGCTGGCCCAGCCCCAGAAGCTGGGAGCGGGTCAGCACCATGCTCAAGACCTTCGCCGATGCGGACGAACATCTGCTCCGGACGATCGTTTACGGACTGATCGGCACCGCCGCCGGCGTGGAATTTCTGGCATTCAAAAAGCTCTCGGACGAATTTACGGACGTCTACCGGCTCATGACCGTGCCGGAAGCGAAAGTCGAAATTCCGGCCGCTCCCGACCGCCGTTACGCATTCTGTTCCTCCGCGGCCTATTATCTCTGGCGCGGAAAGACCCCGGAAGAAGAAAAAATCCTGCTCGACGGCTTCTTCCGCATTTCCGCCGAACTGCCGTCCGATTTTGCCTCGATGCTGATGATCGACGCTCTTCACGGAACCTCCGGAACCCATACCGGAGCATATTGCGCCGAAAAACTCTACAGGCATCCCGGCTATGCCGACTGGGCAAAACGCCACGGACGCGCCATGCGCGCTCATCTCAAACTCAATGCAAAAGAGGAGTGACCAATCATGGTCTCCGAGTCGGAAAAACAGAAAATCAGGGCGAATGTGCTGAAAGCGCTCGAGAGCGACAGGCAGAGACTCCTGATGAAACAGCCGTTCATTGCCAGCGTGATGATGCAGCTGGAACTGGTTCCGGTGTTCGACAGCCGCGTCCCCACCGCATGCACGGACGGCGTGCATGTCTTCGTTTCCTGCCGCTTCTATGCGTCCCTGACCGAGGGGGAAAGGATGTTCGTCCTTGCCCATGAAGTCTGGCACACCGTGCTGATGCATGCCCAGCGGGAGATGGGCCGGGATCATCGGCGCTTCAATTACGCCACGGACCTGGAAATCCATTTCGTTCTTGCGGAAAACGGCTTTGAGGAACCGTTCGTCCTGCCGCATGATCCTCTGTGGGCGCACCGTTCCGCCGAAGAAATTTACGAATCTCTGAAAAGGGCGGACCTTTCCAAAAAAAAGAACGGGAAAACCTCCGGGAACATCAAGGCCGTGCGTCCCGACGGCGGCATGGATCCACACCTTACCGACGAAGACGCGGCCGAGGCAAGGAAACAGGCGGCGGGGGGGCAGCTCATTGAGATCGACCCGGACTTCCGGCCCATCCTGCCGTCGGCGGCATCGGAGAAAATCCGGTGCGCGGTGATCCAGGCGGCGCAGCGCATGGAGCGGATGCAGGGCCGTGCTCCATGCGCCATGCAGAAATTGATCGAACGTCTGCGCAGTCCGGAATTGAACTGGAAGGAACTCCTGAAGCAGTTCGTGACCAGCTGTTTCGGCGGCGAACGGCACTGGTTGCCGCCTTCGCGCCGGTATATCGGCAGCGGGCTCTACCTGCCTTCGCGGCGGGATAAATGCCTGACTGCATACGTCGCGCTCGACACTTCCGGAAGCATGATGAACGACCTGCCGATGTTCTTTGCCGAACTCGAAGGTCTGCTGAGGTCGTTCGGGCGCTTTGAGCTCACCGTCATCCAGTGCGATGCCGAGATTCATAGTGTCGAGAAATTCACTGAGAATTCGCCGCTGCCGCGAAACAGGGAATGGAAGGCCGCCGGACTTGGCGGAACCGATTTCCGTCCCGTTTTCGATTATATCAGTAAAAAACAGATGCACCCGAATGTCCTGATTTATCTGACCGACGGCTATGGCACCGCACCCGATCACGCGCCCGAATATCCCGTGATGTGGGTTCTGACTAGCGACGGAAAACTTCCCGTCCAATGGGGACGCATCGTCCGCATGGGAAAAAAGGCTGCGTGCTGAACATTGATTGTCCTTTTCAGCGATTTGTGGAGGCAGCGATTTGTGGAGGGGGCAGGGGGAACCGACGGCTCAACAGACATCGATGAAAAAAGAGCGCAAAAAAAGATTTTTTTGCGCAGGGTGCAGGGCTCTTTGAGTCCTGCCGATGGGTGGAAGGGGCGAGCAGCCCCTTCACAAAATAAAGTCCTGTCTATTTTCCGCTGTGGGCGGCAAGAATCGTCTGCGCGATCTTCCTGACCTTTTCGATCAGTGATTCGGGCTGAATGACGCGGGCGTGTCCGCAGGCGAACAGGAACAGCTGAAGCGCCTCGTATTCGGCAACGTTTTCAAGCCGTATCGTCACGGAATCCGCCGTATGCTCCGTGACTGCGCCGGGATGCCCCGAGAAACGCTCCGTCATGACGCGGTCGAACGGCTTTTCATAGCGGATCACCACTTCCGGAATGCGCTCGAAGTCGAACAGCCCGTTCTTCTTCGTGGCGGCGATGATTTCCGGAGCCGAATCGAACGGAGAACCGCCGAGCATTTCGGCCTTTTCGATCCGGTGGAGTGCAAGCACCTGAATCCGCGGCGGATCATACAGTTTCCCTCCGTCGCGGTGGAGTCTGCCTTTCAGATACCACAGCCCGCCGTTCCAGGCGAAAATATGCGGCTCGAACAGCTTCTCTGCGACGCGGCGTCCGCTGCCGTTGTGGTAATCCAGTTTCAGATAATGATGCTGTTCCCATGCGTTGTATGCGGTCAGGAAGATTTCGGGCCGGATGACGGGCAGATATTTCGGGTTCAGCACCTGAAAGTTTTCGATTTCGACACCTTCAGCCATGCCGGTTTCGTTTTTCATCAGGAGCGAGCTGACGGCGCGGGAGATTTCGCCGCGCATGGGTTCGGGGAAGATGCCGCTGGCCACACGTTCGCCGAGGAGGGCGGCTTTCATTTCGAACGGTTCGACCATGAGGTCTTCGTTGTACCATTCGGTGTTGGTGAGATAGAATCCCTTGCGGGAGGAGTCGTAGCGCACGGGTGCGCCGAATTCCTCTTTCAGGTCGGCGATATCGCGGGTGAAGGTTTTGCTGGAGAGATTATAAGCTCCGGCGGGGTCCTGCCGCCGCATTTCCGCCATGAAGCTGGTGAAATTGGGGTAGCTGCATTTCCGCAGCATGGTGAGGATCGTCTGAATCCGCAGGAGCTTGTTTTTATTTGCAGGCATGTAGATATATTGGCAACTCCATTTATGTCATTTTATAAACTCACTCAAATATTTTATTCCACCTTTTTTCCCCTTCACATAAATTACAGAGGCCCATGGCTTTGACTGATTTTTATCTAAGAGCTTGACAAACTTACTTCCGTTAATTCCGTCAGCGTTTTTTATTACTGATCCTTTATCATTTTCGCAGGCAAAAAATAATGGACGCTTAATGAGTTGCATATCAGCAGATTTTTCAACCCCCTTCTCATCTTTGCCGTATACTTTTACATATTCGGCATCGTCGTCTGTCTGGATATCAGATTTTTCAACCCCCTTCTCATCTTTGCCGTATACTTTTACATCTTTGGCATTGTCGTCTGTCTGGATATCTTTTCCTACAAATTTTTTAATCTGCTCACTGTATGAGGACCAATCAACCCAAGATTTCGAATTATTAAGCAAGGAATAAAGGATTTTTTGGAATAAAACGCTCCAATGTTCTTTATCATCTGCTTTTTCTTTTAGAACTGACTCTGTCTGCTTTGCCAGCAATTCCCATACCTTCCTGTACTTTTCCATAACACCAACGGCATAGGAAATTTTATTTTCCATGTAATTGTGCTTAGTGTATTCTTCCCAAAACTTATATAGATTCTCTGCCTTGTCGTTGTAATATATATTTATAGATTCCGCATTGCTGATTTTTTTCCTGTAACTGATTATAGATAATTTGTTTTTATCCTGTTCCAAAACAAAATCGTCAACACCATTGCTTCGCCCCAGTTGAACTTTCGAAATTCCATTGCAGAAATGTGACAACCAGCTTAAACGCCGAAGAATATCATCTCTTTGATTTGCGTCCTTGCTGTTCAGATCAGAAAAGGCATCAGAATACAAAATTACCTTAAAAAATGATAACAGGACCTTGGGGTATTTATCTATGAGATCTTGGCAAAGCTTCTTTACTTTTGCTGAAACGGCTAGATTCTTGCGATCCAATGTATGCATATATTCCAAAAGCAAGCTCTTACCGTCAGAAGAAAGTGATGGATGCAAAGAACATGGTATAAGCACGTTATCCATAAGTTCCTGGTATGACATGGGCAAAAATTTTTCTGAAGTCGGGCGCCCGCCTGATGGCGTTAAGTACAGCAGTGCAAACGTTGTTTCGGCTCTTTTTATTTTAAAAGGCCTACACTCTGAATCATCTTCGGTTTGGCTCAGCGGAAATGTTGCTTCTGTTTCTGCCCATTTGACATATCTTTCTGTCTGAGCGTCATTCTCATACGAATTTATTTTGTTCTCGCAAATAAACAACAACCGTTTCGTGTATTTTGATGCAGCCAATGGATTCTTCATTCCGAGTGTAAATGCAATATCAAGACGATTTTTTCCATTTGCCATCTTTTCTCGATTTAAATTCTCATCATTGCAATCCGGCATGATTACACAGTTATCAAACCACCATGTATCAATAATCTCCTGATTTGGAAGTGCATCTTCGATTTTAACCCACATATCTTTATTTTCTGTATCATCCTTCAAAAGTTTAACTGCTTTTTTCCGCATGGCTGATAAAAGGCATTTTATTGGAAAATAGCCTAACATGTGATGTCCTTGTGGATTCAGCAGCCATGCAATAAAAGAAGAATGCCACATTTCTGTATGGGTCCTGCCTACGACAGAGAAAAAGCTTTGATCTTGCATCCAATGCCGCAACTCAATGAAATCCGGATTGGATATCATATCGTGAATTTCAGAATCAAGTTTAGAAACATGGCAATAGTCATACTCCTCATAAAGTTCTGCATTACTATTGGCCGAAGATGGCGCGTCTGACGGTACCGTCAATACTTTCGCCTCCGCAGGGCTTACCCCACTATCAGTCGGATATGGAGTTACAGCAATTGCTGTTTCCTCTTTTACCTTTATGGTCGTCGCTGCCTCATCACTTATTTTCCCGGCAGTCACAACAACAGCAGAATCAGGCGATGTGGTTTTATTCGGTTCCATTTCCTCATTCATAAATATAACCTCATAAGTTTATGACAGTTCTTAACGATTTTTTTTAGTATATCACACTTTTTTTAATTGTCAAGCACGTCATGGACAAAAGATGTCCGACTTTCGGCGCTATCTTGTCTCAGAAAACAAAAAATCATTCAGCAGGAGACAAATCAGAATGAAAAACATCGAACAGCAGATCGCATTGGCCGCGGCAGCAGTCGACACCGCAAAACCTCAGGAAACCATCTGTCATGACTGCGCAAAATTCGTGCGGAAAGGCAAGGCCGGACTCTGCAGCAACCGCTGGGCCCCCGCAAACGTCCCCGCCGGATGCGGCTCCGGCACCGACTTCAATCAGCCGCATGAGAGCGTCAGGGTCTACCCGAACTGTCCGCTGCGCTGGCGTCATGCGGCATGGCTCAGGGCGCACGGCGAAGATGTTTCCGCCCTTGCGGAATACTGGGAGGAACAGAACCGTTGGTGGGAAGAAAAGAAAAAAATGTTCCATGCCGGCAGGACACGGACAAAAGATGTCCGGTAAAAGCATCCAGAGTATGCCGGAAGACAGAACGGAACACAAAACGGAAGGAACACAGGAACCATGAAAGAGCAGGACCTCGAACTTGGACATGAACAGGAACGTCTTTTCGGAGACGAAAGCGACCTCTTCAAGAAATATTACGCAGTGAAATTCATCGCCAATATTTTGAGGACGATCGGACTTCAGGAGATCGGCGACGACGATTTCTACCGGACCGCGGCATTGTATCTGACCATGGATGAAGTCGCACGGGTCTATGACAGGATTTTCCCTCCCGAAGCGCGGGAATCGAAGGCGAATTCCAGAAAATTTGACATGACGCCGCCCGAACTTTCCGGGAACGATTCGCCGTCGGAATGTCTGGAATACCTCGGCCGGAACACGGTCCGCCGCAAGAAGATGTGGGGACTCCTTCTTGCAATTTTTGAGAAGCGTGCAGCAGAATACGAGAAAGCCCTGAACGCGGAACACACCCCCTCGGCCATGGAAGCGCGGTTTCTTGAAATGAAGAAGCTCTTCGATCTTTCCGGAAAGGAAATGGAAACGCTGCTGGCAATTTTCTTTTCGATGACGGGAGCGCTCCGGCTCGGTGATTTCGACCTGAGCCGCTACCGTCAATGCGCCAAGATTTCCTCACTGGCAAAGACGGTCGGACTGCCCGAATTCGAACTTGCCGGTCTTCTGAACGAGGATCACTGCATCGGCAGATTCGGGCTGGTGGACAAAGAATGCGAGCTCGACGACACCTTCCTTTCCTATCTTTCCGGGATCAGCTCGAAACCGCTTTCGGAACGGTTCTGGACGAAATATTCCGGCGAAGTCCTGCCCTGGAATTTTCACGGAAAGCTCGCGGAAAAACACGGCACAGTCCTGATGGACATGATCCGCAGGAAAAAGGCTTCGGACGGCATCTCTGTCCTGCTTTTCGGCGTGGCCGGCTCCGGAAAGACGAGTTTTGCCGCATCGCTGGCCTCGGCGCTGGGAAAGGAACTCTATTTCATCGCGCAGAACGACGACGACAAGCGGCAGTGTCGTACAGTCCCGCGTTCCGCTATGCTGCGCTCTCTGCGGCGCAGAAGCAGCTGGATCCGGAGAAGTGCATTCTCGCGGTCGATGAATGCGACAAGATGGTTGAGAACTCAGAATTCGGCGGCGGCGTTTTCTCGTATTTCGGCATGGGGGAGCCGGCCGGTTCCCGGGACAGCGAGTGCAAAAGTCAGCTCAATGATGTGATCGACCACAACCGGCACACCGTGCTCTGGATCTGCAATTCCAAGGCTAAAGCGATTGATCCGAGCTCGCGCCGCCGCTTCGACTATTCGATTTTTTTCGACGAGCTTTCCAGCGGCACGCGCCGCTACATCTGGGAAAACGCGCTCAAGTTCTATCATTGCGAGGGGCGTCTTTCCGAACTTTTTCTGGAACAGATCAGCGCACGCTGGCATGTGAATCCGGGCGGAATCAGCATTGCGGTCAAGAATGCCGCCATGATCTGTTCCGGCGATCCGTCGCGTCCGTTCGAAGACGAGGTGACGATATTTCTCAAGGCGCACTGTGCGCTCCTCGGAATTCAGGAGTCGCCGGAGGAAACGCTGGACCCGGCCAGGGATTATTCGCTCGAAGGACTGAACATCAAGGGCGCCATCAAGCTCCCGCGCCTGATTGAAGTCTGCAGAAAATTCCTCAAAACGGCAGAGGCCGCCGATGCCGGACGCGACCGTCCGCGCATGAATATCCTGCTGTTCGGCGTTCCCGGCTCCGGGAAAACGGAATTCGTGAAATATCTCGCAAAACAGCTGAAGACGAAACTCTGCGTCAAGAACGCGGCCGACCTTCTGGACTGCTATGTGGGGGGCACGGAAGCGCGTCTGGCGGCCGCGTTCGCGGAAGCAGGTGCGAACGGTGAAATTCTCTTCATGGACGAAGGCGATTCGCTCCTGAGTTCGCGGGAAGGCGCGGTTCGTTCGTGGGAAGTGAGCCAGGTCAACACGCTGCTTTCGGAAATGGAACGGTTCCGCGGAATCTTCATCGTGGGGACGAACCTGATCCAGCGGCTTGACCCGGCTGCGCTGCGGCGCTTCAGTTTCCGGCTGCATTTCGATTATCTCGACAATGCGGGGAAAGAGGTGTTCTACCGCACTTATTTCAAACCGCTCGGACTGCCGGAACTCACGGAAAACGAAAAGAAACAGCTGTGGAACATCGACAAGATGACGCCGTCGGATTTCCGGAATGCGCGCCAGCAGTTCTTCTATCTGGAAGGTTCGGGCCTGACCGGGCGGGAGGTTATCGATGCGCTTGCGGCCGAGGTGGAATCAAGAAATTCCGGTTCAAATTATACGGGTCTCGGCGAGATTGCATCCAAGATCGGATTCTGACGGAAGCCGCGCCGCATGATTTGTTCCGGAACTTTCAGACATCACTTCAGCATGGAGCCGATGTCAAGATTCTTGAACTCCTGCTTGACTTCCTCGCCGTTGTAGAAATCCAGAAGGTCGAGTTTCGTCAAGGTGCCGTCTGCAAGGAATTTGTCCAGATATTTCTTGGTGAAACTCACCGAAAGGAGATTCTTATGCAGAATTTCGACAATCGCGGAATTGCTCTTTGCAATGTTCGCGCACTGCTTTTCAATTTCCATCAGACTGTTGATGTCTTTCAGAAGGCGCCCGACCAGCATGGCGAGCGTGTCGTTTTCGGCATTGTATTCGCGGTCGGCCAGCACCAGATCGCGCGCCAGATCGTAGGCAATGGCAAGATTGGAAAAATCGTTGCGCTGGGAATCAATGATCACAACAAAGCCGACGCCTTTGATGAAACAGACTGCTTCGGTCTTTTTCAGGATCTGGCTGTCGACAAGCGAGCGGTCGAATACGATGATCCCGACACGGCTGTCGCGGTTGGCCTTGGATTCCAGCACCTGTCCCCAGGCGGTATCGGCCTTCTTGCTGAAGATGTCCTTGCTTTCCATGTCGCCGAGCTTGTATGATTTGTCGAATTTCACTTCAATCACAATGTCGCTGTGCTCCCGCCCGTCTGCATGGCAGAGAATGTCGCCTGTCTTGTTGCGCGGAATCTTTCCTGCGGATGTGCCTGAGGCCTCCGCCCTGTCATTGTAGCCGCGCTGCTTGAAATAAGTGCTGAGGAAGTCGATGACATCCTCTTCTGCGGCAAGTCCCTTGACAGCAGACTTGAAGAACAGCTCCTTTTTCAGTTCGAAAATTGCTTTCAGGCTTTCCAGCTGAGTGCCCAGCTCGTTCTGAGTCTTTGACAGAAACGCGGAGAGGCGGTCTTCGGAAAGTGCCAGGACACCGATATAAATGGCCCTGAACAGAGTTTCATCATAGTCTTCCGACTTGACCTTGTTTCTGAAAAATTCAAAGACGATCCTGTTCTGCATTTCAAAGGGGGAGATTTTAACCAGTTCCTTCTGCTGATCCAATGATACGATGTTCACATTCCCGACCGATTCTTTCGCCATTTTCCATCACTCCTTTGTTTGCACCCTGCAAGCGTGGTTGGACTGTTTTTTATCAACGGATAGATAAATATCACTGCATTACTATAAACCTTGTCCTGGGAATTACAAATTCAGGGGCAGATCGGCTCTTGTATTTTTATGGATGATGTTTTATAGTAATACATGAAATACTGAGAAATATATTTGTCTGAAACATGTCAGTCGGAGAAGACAGTTTCATATAAGCAGATTGAATTATAAAAAAATAGAGATTAAAGGAGGGAAAATTTCTCTGAAGAACATGGATCCAGAACAGCCGTTATGGAAAAGCTGCAGCAGGATCCCCGATTCAAACAGAATCACCGTTGCCGGACTTGTGGCATACACGGAAAACAACCACGAAGAAACAGGAGAAATCTTATGGCGGACGAAATTATCATCAGACAGATTCAGAAAGTCTTTGACGACGCGCATTTGAAGGTGCGGTATTCTCCGAAAAATCATGTGTTCACCATGGCGTTTCCATTGCACGGAAAACTGGAGGCCTGCTGCTGCCAGTTGTGTGTAAAGGAAAATCATGCCGTGACATATTCCACCATGAAGCCGTTGGTTCCTGAAAACAGACGTCTTGCCGCAGCCGAATTCCTGATGCGTGCGAACTTTAACGAGCTGGGCGGCGGTCTTTTTGAACTTGATTTCAGCGACGGCAGCGTGGATTACCGCATGGAGCGATCCTATGCTGATGTCGAGTCTGATTCGAAGCATGCCGTTCAGGCGCTGATGGTTTTGCCCTCCATGGCATTCAACAACTATGCAGATGGCCTTTCCGCGGTCATATTCGACGGGAAAAATCCTGCTGACGCAGTCAAGGGAATCGCTCCGCTGCAGTATCTGTACTGAAAGCAGCGGTCCCGGAACCCGTTCCTGAATAGAAATTGAAATTGTCGAGATTTATTCCCTGCCTGTTTCCCCGGGCAGGGTGGAGAACCGTGCAGGGGAATCCAGGAAAGATTCAGATTCGTTCCGGGAACAGGCAGGGAGTCCCGTTGTCAATCGCTGACGCAGGAGCCGATCAGAATAATTTTTCAAGCCGGCCCCTCAGTCGGGAAACGAGCCATGCCAGGCATCGGTATTTTCACCGGCGTTTACAGAAATGACTCCGGGCTGTCTGCGGATATTTTCCAGCAGTTCCGGCTTTTTGAGATCGATATCGACTCGGCTGTCGCGAACGCTGACAAAGCCGTCATATGTGCTGTCTGACCATCCGCCTCCGGTTTCAAATCCGGTACGGTCCAGTTCGTCAATGAACTGATTGAAGCAATCGTCCTCATGATCGTGAAGATACCCGGATTCATATCGGATCTCGATATGGAATCCCAGTTCCCGATATTCGCCGTAATGTTTTTTCTTGCGCAGTCTCTTGTTCATAAATGCCCCTTTCCTTTCAGTTTATCCATAATATGCCATGATTATCTGGACATCTATTGTCCCTGCCGCCGGGAAAAGCGCTTTTCTCAAAAGTTTGTCTGGATGCGCTCCTCCCGAAAAGCTGGACAACTTGACAAGGTGGTAAACAGCCCGTGAAATATCACAGAATCAACGAAGGAGCCGTTACGAAGAAGTACGGAAGCGGGTTTAAGAGCCGGGTTGCGCTGGAAGCGCTGCGCGGAGAATCGACGATT
>CAZHPP010000005.1:0-25704 GCA_964534535.1 uncultured Victivallales bacterium
ACTGACAGAGAAGCTGGACGATTCCCTGAAGAGATTTGCATCGCGTCGGCTGGAAGACGCCTATCCATACCTGATCTTGGATGCGCAATATGAGAAGGTAAGAATGGATGGAATCATTCAGAATCAGTCTGTACTGATTGCGCTGGGGATCAGCTGTGACGGGCGTCGGGAAGACCTCGGCGTGGAGCTGGCCACCCGGGAGAGCAACTCCGTCTGGCATGACTTTCTAGTGGGACTGAAGCAGCGCGGTCTGCAGGGTGTTGAGTTCGTTGTCAGTGATGACCACTGCGGCATTCGGCAGGTAGTCAGCGAGATCCTGACGAGGCTGCCTGGGGCAGAGATGCTATGTCCATTTTCTGCGGAATGCACTGGACTATTTGCCTCGGATGGCGGATCCGGACTGTCTGACGGAACTCCGCTGGATTTATGACCGCCGCGATATCAACAAAGCACACCGCGACCTTGCCGCCAATATGATTTTACAGAAAATCGGCTAACTCACTTTCCTGCTATCGTGAGTACATGAAACCGAAAAATCTTGATTTGTCGAACAAAAAAAGGAAAACAATAAAATTGGGGTGTGCATTTTCACAAACCGACAGAAAGACAAAAAATTGATGGCTCCATGGAAGGAGCGGAAGCATCCAATTCAAGGATGTGCCGCGCAAATCCAATCTTTTTTCACGGAACAGAGCAATAATCGGAATGGAACAATAATCGGAACCGTTTACAAATCGTGTTCTGCTTCTTTTCTTACACATGAAAGCATGGTGCGGGCCATTCCAAGTGACAGGTCCGCTGCTCCCGGAACAAGCGAAGTCCCGCAGCGGGCCAGCAGGATGCGCCGTGCTTCTTCAGCACTCAGTTCCGGATTCCGCTTAAGCGCATCTCCAATCACTTTCCTGTATGAAAGGACCGTATCGACGGAACCTTGAAGAAACGGTTCGATATCCACTCCGGAAACTTCGCCTTCCGATGGAAGAAACGGATGTCCGAACAGCATTTTATCGAATGCTCCGGCACGATGAAGGTCGAGAAGTTTTCTCATGGAGCGGCAGCAGGCGTCCGGATCGTTGAAGAGCGCCAGTCCGCCTCCGGCAGTGCCTCGCCCCTGAACCGCATCTCCCGTGAAAAGAGTTCCGGTGAATGGCTCAAGAAATGATGCCGAATCAGCCGAATGTCCAGGAGTATGAACTGCGGTCAGCTGAAGGCCGTCCGGACCGAATTCTGCTCCGTCGTCAAGCAGAAGATCGGGAGTCGTCCCGTGCCGTATCAGTTCCTCTGCTCCGGTTTTATGAACCGCAACCAGAGCATGAGAGCGGTTCCGGACCGCCGCGATGCAGCCGGCATGGTCGAAATGCGTATGCGTGACCGCCGTCCATGCAAGGGCGCTCCAGTCAAGGCCAGCCAGCCGCAAAGCCGGGCCGATGACGGTATCAGCGGCATCGTTCAGCGCCGTATCGACAAGGACTGCTGTTTCACCGTTGTGAACAAGCATCATTCCGGCGTAATCGAAAGACCACGGATAACGGAGCGGCACGACATTTACGGTACGCATAAAGCGGACGCTTATCCGCAGATTTCGTTCAGGCAGTATCTGCTTCTGACAGCAGGTTCACGGCTGATCCAGCGTCCGTTTGTGAAGTCGGGGAACGCAACCGGCGCTCCGCCCATGGCGCAAGAATCCTCGCTCAGCGGAGTAACTGCCATCCAGGATGCGGTGTCGTAGACATCGATCGGCGGCTGCGTGCGGTTGCGCACGGCCTCGAAGAATCCGCTCAGGACGAGCCAGTCCATTCCGCCGTGTCCGCCCCTGACGCCTTCCTTTTGAAAGGCCTTCCAGAGCGGATGTTCGTATTTTTTATAAAGTTCCTCCATCGGCGTCCATTCGTGTTCTTTTTTTCTGACGCCCTCGAAATATCCGCCGTTTTTGTCTTCGGAACAGATTCCCCTTGTTCCCTGGAGAAGATTGCAGCGCGAATAAGGACGCGGCAGCGTGGTGTCATGATAAAGCGTGATCGTCTGGCCGTGAGCGCATTTGATGATCGTCGTAATGACGTCGCCCATGGCAAATTTGCAGTCGTAAAGTTCCTTGATTCCCTTTGTCCTTGCCCATGTCCTGACTCCGGCCGCCTGCGAGGCCACTGAGTTCAAGGTGAGCATTCTGTTGCCGCGGTTTATGCCGAGATATTTTGAAATGGGGCCGATGTCATGAGTCGGGTAGACATCGCAGCAGCGGTTGCTGTAATTGAGATAGCGGTCGTCGTGATGGAGATTGCCCCAGACGCTTGTGCGCAGATCGTGGCGATAGCCGCCTTCCGCATGGACCAGTTCGCCGAAAAGCCCTTTGGATATCATGTTGAGCACGGCCATTTCCAGACGGCCGTAGCAGCAGTTTTCAAGAAGCATGCACGGCATCCCGGTACGCTCGGAGGTTCTGACGAGATCCCAGCACTGTTCGATGCTTGTGGCTCCTCCGACTTCCGTGGCGGCATATTTTCCCGCGTCCATGGCGTCGATGCATATCTGCGCATGGCTTGTCCATGATGAAAGTGCAAGGACGGCGTCGACTTTCTTCAGGTCAAGAAATCTGCGGTAGTCGAGAACGGCCATCGGCTTTTTCTGTCCGGCCTTGACGACGGCCGCAGCCGCGGCGTCAAGACGGTCCTGATAAAGATCGCAGACTCCGACCACGTTCACATTGTCCATTTCCAGAATCAGGTTGAGCACAGGTGCTCCGCGCCAGCCTGCGCCGACAACTGCGATATTGATTTTCTCGTTTTTTGACATTTCAGGCATCTCCTTTTTACGGGCTTGTTTTCCGTTTTTTAACTTGCATTATCGCTGAATCATGCTACAATATACTCTGCGTAAAGATAATTGACAACAGGACTTTTGTTGCATTTAACTGGAGATTTGTCGCATCATGATTCCTCCGCTGAAACAGGGCGAAGTGAAAAATATTGTCATGCGGCCTTCGCAGAATGTCTTTCCGGAGGTGGCGCTTCCGTTTTATCCCCGTACCGTCGGCCATTTTATCCTCGGCGGTGAGTTTGTCGAGGACGTTCCAGAGAACCGAAAGCATTTTGCGGAACTTTTCTGGTGTGTTTCCGGATCGGGCGAGGCGTTTTTGAATGACCGCTGGCAGAAAGTCGGACCGGGAGACTGTTTTTACCGTCTTCCGGACGAACGCCATTTTTACAGGTCTGTTCATGAAATGTGGGAATGCCGCTGGGTATGTTTCGACGGTGAGCGCGCATCGGAATTTCTGCTCGGCTACGGATATCCCTCCAACGTGTTCCATGCTGGAAAATGTCCGGAGGAATTTTTCATCGGAATTGAAAAACTCATGCGTGTGCGTTCGCCGTTTGCCTGGCGGGAGATGGTTTCCCTGATTGTCAGAATATTGACTCAGGCCGGCGGAGTGGATTCAGCCGATGAGTTTGATCTCGCTGACCGGGCGGCCGAACTCTGCCGGAAACGCTTCACGGATTCCTCGTTCAATATCAATGTCCTGACGGACATGCTCGGGGTCAACCGTTCCACGCTGAACCGGCATTTCCGTGACAAGATGTGTGTGTCGCCCTCGGAATATCTGTTTCAGCAGCGGATCCAGCAGGCATTCATGCTTTTGCAGAAGAGCCGCATCCCGCTTGCTGAAATAGCCTTGCAGAGCGGTTTTTCGGACATGAATTATCTCTGCCGCGTCATTCGCCGCGCGACCGGAAAGAAGCCGTCGCAGTTCCGTGAAATGTGAGTTACCGGCGGCGTTTTCCGCACGGTGCGGCGCTCTGACATTTTTTACCGCTCCGATATTGCCCGGGCGTCATATTTGTAAAACGCCGGATCAGCCGGCAGAAATAATTGCTGTTGCTCAGTCCGACTTTCTGCGTGATCTCGTCCAGCGTCATTGCGGTTCCGGAAAGCAGTTCCAGTCCGAGCCGCACCCTGCATCCGGTAAGATAACCGACAGGCGAAATTCCGAGATTCTTCTTGAACATCCGGCAGATCGTGACCCTGTGAACGCCTAGCTCGTCCGCAAGCGTATTGATGTCGAATTCCGGGTCGGAAAGTTTCTTGTTGAAACGGTAAAGACATTCCTGCATGAGGCTTCCGCTTCCTGAAGCCGTCCGGTCGCCGTTCAGCGCCAGAGCGATCAGTTCGGAATAGACGCTGACCAGCTTGCGGACTTCTTCGACGGATGTTGAAAGGAGGCCTCTCCCGACTGCATCAAAAAGATAGGCTGGACACTTTCCGGGATGCATCACGGAACGCGGGAATCCCCATGAGCGGATGAATGTTCCGGCACCCGGTCCGTCGAACGTCGCCCAGTAGACTGTTGTTCCCGGAGCTTTTGCAATCTCATGGCGCAGTTCCATCGGCATGCGGCAGATGGCATCGCCCGCGTGAAGGATATACGTTCCTTCCCTCAATCTGAATTCACATGTACCGGAGTCAACCCAGCAGATCTCGACAAAATCCATCGGAGTCTGATTCATGACTTCGCCTTCGTCGAAAATCTCCCTGCCTGTGGAACGCGGATACAGCGGCAGCGGTTCAGCCGTCTCTTTTGCCCGGAAAACAAAATAATATTTCATCGCGCCGGTTCCCTTTGCATGATTTTGAACTTTATGTTTCAAAAAGGATTTATTTGCATCAAATGTATCATTGCAAACGTTTTTTGCAAGAGTAACTTATCCGAAGTTCCAATAAAAATAAGGACTTCCCAATGTCGGATTGCTTCAAATGTGAAAGCCGGACTCCGGAGGACAATGACGGACGTCCGCTCTGGATTGGAAACGGTTCAACCGTTCTGCCCGACCGGATATGCAAAAACGGTTCCGTGCTGGTGCGGAACGGACTTATTGCCTCGGTAAACGGGCCGTGTCCCGATGGAGCCTTGACAATGGATGCCGAAGGCGGATACATTCTGCCCGGATTCATCGACCTGCATGTCCACGGCGGAGGGAACTCCGACTTCATGGACGCCGATCCTGAAAGCGTCCGTGCTGTTGCCCGCGCGCATTGCCGCCACGGCACCACAGCACTCGCGGCTACGACCATGACCTGCGATGACTTGCTTCTCGAAAAAGTCATCGGCAGTTTTCTGAAGGCTCTTGAAACGCCGACCGGCGGAGCCGAACTCCTCGGTCTTCATCTGGAGGGGCCGTTCTTTTCCGCGGCTGGAAAAGGCGCGCAGCCTGTCGGGGAACAGCGCATTCCGTCACGGGAAGTCCTCGAACATTTCATCAGACTGGGAAAAGGCCATATTCTCCGCTGGGACGAAGCGCCGGAACTGCCGAATACGGATGTCTTTGCCGCCGTCATGAAGGAACACGGCATCATGGCTTCCATCGCACATACGAACGCCATTGCGGCGCAGGCATACGCCGCATTCGATGCCGGTTTTACCCATGTGACTCATTTTTACAGTGCCACTTCAATCGGACACAAGGTCAACGGGATCGTCTACGGCGGAGTCAACGAGGCCACATATCTGCGCGACGACGTGACGATCGAAGTGATTGCGGACGGCTGCCATATCCCGAAGGAAAACATGGTTCTCGCCTGGCGGCTCAAAGGCCCGGACAGGATGGCTCTGATCACCGACGCCATGCGCGCGGCAGGCACGGACGATGTGCGCAGCGTCCTGGGCGCAAAGGACACCGGAGTGCCGGTGGTGATCCGCGACGGCGTGGCGCAGCTGCCGGACTTTTCATCCTATGCCGGAAGCATAGGAACGATGGACCGCGCCCTGCGCGTTGCGCATGTGCGGTATGGCATTCCGCTGACCGACGTCAGCAGGATGCTTTCACTGACCCCGGCCCGGCTTTCGTTCTGCGACAGCCGCAAGGGCAGTCTGGAACAGGGCAAAGACGCCGATATCGTGGTAATGAACAAGGATTTTGAAGTCCGCGCTGTTTATGTGCACGGAATCAGAAAATAACATTCCGAATTGAAAATTGAATGTTCCGCCCAGACGGAAAAGGAGGAGAAAGGACCGGAATTGAATTTTTACGGCTTTCATTAAAAAACCGGAAATGAAAACGGACGGCATGGCAGACTGTGCCTGAACGGCACGGCTTCCGCAAAAACAAAATAAAACACAGGAGACTTTCCATGTACGCAAAATATTACAGTGTTCCGGCAAACGAACTCGTTAAAAAATCGCGCATTCCCATTCTGGTCATGGAGGACCGCGGCGAAGTCCATTACGACATCGCCGCAAGAATGCTGTTCCTGGTCGAGGAAAACAACAAAGCCGGACGCAAGACTGTGTTCATCTGCCCCGTCGGGCCCATTGCGCAGTATCCGATCTTCGCACGTCTTGTGAACGAGCGCAAAGTCAGTCTGAAGAACACCTGGATCATCAATATGGACGAATATCTGACCGACGATGACGAATGGATTGACGAAAGCGATCCTCTTTCCTTCCACGGCTATATGAACCGCGAACTCTACGGGCGCATCGACCCGGCGCTTGTGATGCCGAAAGATCATCGCGTGTTCCCCGATCCCCGCTGCACCACGGCCGTATGGGAACTGATCCAGAAACTCGGCGGCGTGGACATGGTTACCGGAGGAATCGCCCTCAACGGTCATATCGCCTTCAACGAACCGCAGCCGGAACTGAGCGCCGATGAATTCGCAAAACTTCCCACCAGAATTGTAAAGCTGAGCACCGAAACACGCGTCAAGGATGCCATTCTGAACCGCGGCGGAGCCGTGGATTCCCTGCCTGACAAGTGCATCACAGTCGGAATGAAGGAAATCCTTTCCGCCAGAAAACTGCGCTTCTCCATGCTTCTTGATATGCAGCGCGCCGTCATCCGCAAGGCCTGCTGCGGCGAAATCACATCCGCATGTCCGCTTTCGATCGCGCAGAAGCATCCGGACGCCCTGCTGATGGTTACACGGAACGTCACGGAAAAACCTTTCTGACAATAAGAGGCCTTCATGAAAACAGTACGGATCGGCGACCTTAAGACGTTCACCGTCAAGGCGCTGCGGAAATCGGGAGTGAGCACGGAAGATTCCGCCGTCATTGCCGAAACACTCGTGACGACCGACATGTTCGGAGTCATGTCTCACGGCACCAAAAATCTGCTCCAGTACATCCAGAAAATGCAGGCCGGAGGACTCGACCCTAAGGCTGTTCCGTCCGTAGAGGCGGAAGGCCCGGCGTTCGCAGTCATCAATGGAAACGCCGCCATGGGAATGGTCTCGTCATGCAAGGCAATGAATCTGGCTGTCGCCAAGGCCAGGAGCACCGGAATAGCCTATGTCGGAGTGAAGAATTCCTGCCACTTCGGAGCGGCGGGATATTATTCGAATCTGGCCGCGAAACAGGGAATGATCGGCATTGCGATGAGCAACACAGACCCCAATATGGCGATCCCGAACAGCCGCTGCGTGGCAATCGGAAACAATCCTTTTTCCTTTGCCGCGCCGCTGAAAAACGGCGAATCGGTGTTTCTTGACATTGCTCTCAGCAACGTTGCCGCGCTGAAAGTCGTGATGGCGCGCGAAAAAGGAATTCAGGTTCCGAAGGAATGGCTCGTGGATTCCGAAGGGCATCCGACAAGCGACCCGAGCGGATTTCCCGGACACTCCTTCCTTCAGCCGATGGCCGCGCACAAGGGCTACGGTCTGGCTGTCATGGTGGAGATGCTAGCATCGGTTCTGACCGGTGCCGGCCTTTTGGGAGAAGTCCAGAGCTGGAATCTCGATCTGGCCTCGAAAAACAACGTCGGACATGCCTTCATCGCGATCGACATCCGCAAGATGCTTCCGTTCGACCTGTTCGAGGAGCGCATGGACCGTCTGGCGGGCGAACTCCATTCCGCAGACAGGGCGGCCGGCGCCGACCGCATCTATCTTCCCGGCGAAATGGAATGGACGAAGTACCATGCCGCCGAAAAGAGCGGAATGCTCGTATTGAACGATGTCATGGCCGACAACCTGATGAAACTTTCCCGGATGCTTGAAATCAGTCTTGAACTGACGGAAAAATAACAAGGAGAAATGAGAAATGAGCGATCTGATTGATCTTTTGAAACTGACCGCGATCTGTCCGATCATGGCGGACATCAAGGCTGAATCGGTGGTTCCCGCGGCGCAGGCGCTGATCGAAGGCGGACTTCCGGTCGTCGAGGTGCTGATGCGCAGCGGCGAATCCCTCGGGAACATGGGACGCATCGCGAAGGAACTGCCCGGCATGGTCGTCGGAGCCGGAAGCGTGCTCAATGTCAGAATGGCCGAGGAAGTGATCGACAACGGGGCGAAATTTGTGGTCATGCCCGGCTTCAGCCGTCCGGTGGTGGAACTGTGCCAGAAGAAGAACATTCCGGTTCTTCCCGGCTGCGTGACGGCCACCGAAATCATGATGGCGCTCGAATACGGCATCGACGTCGTCAAGTTCTATCCGGTTTACCAGATGGGCGGAATCGAAATGCTGAAGCAGTTCAACAACGGACCGTTCGGAAACGTGCGGTTCGTCGTGACCGGCGGACTCGATTCGAAGAACTTTCTGCCGCTCGTCGCCTACAAGAACACGCTGGCCGCCGGGGGCGACTGGATGTTCGCCGACGAGAACGCGCTCAGGGAGTGCAATTACAGACAGATCACGCGCAATCTGCGCAAATCGATCAACGACGTTCTGGACATGCGCGCGGCGCATGCCGTCCGCTGATCCGGGAGGAATATCATGGACAAGAGCAAACTCACATCCGTATCCAGCCGCATCAGGCTTTCCAACGGCGCGGAGATTCCGTGCATGGGTCTCGGCACCTGGCAGACCGACCATGAAACGACCGTGAACGCCGTAAAATCGGCGATTGCCGCCGGATACCGTCTTATCGACACCGCTGCCGCCTACGGCAACGAGGCGAGCGTTGGGTACGGCGTGGCGGAGAGCGGAATTCCGCGCGAAGAGATATTCATCACCAGCAAGCTCCGCAACGCGGCGCACGGCTACGAAGCCACGATGGAAGCGTTCGAGCGGACGATTCACAGACTGCGCGTCGATTATCTCGACCTGTATCTGATCCACTGGCCGAATCCGTTCCAGTTCCGTCCGATCTGGAAAGAAGCGACGCTCGGAACGTGGAAGGCGTTCGAGGAGCTTTACAAGGCCAAACGCATCCGCGCGATCGGCGTAAGCAACTTCATGCCGCACCACATCGAAATGCTGATGGAAAAGTCTGAAATTCTGCCGATGGTCGACCAGCTGAAGCTGTGTCCTGGCATTACCCAGACGAAGGCAGTGGAATACTGCAAAAAGCATAATATTCTGGTGGAGGCGTACAGCCCGTTCGGAACCGGCGGCATTTTTGAAGTCCCTGAATTAAAGGAACTTGCGGCGAAATATCACAAGTCCGTCGGGCAGATTTGCCTCCGGTGGAGCATGCAGTCGGGATTTGTTCCGCTTCCGAAGTCGAAAAGTCCGGAACGGATTGCCGAAAATACGCAAGTCTTTGATTTTGAACTGGATGCATCCGACGTAAAGAAAATCGCCGGACTGACCGGATGCTGCGGCGAAGCGCCCGATCCGGATACCGTCAACTATTAAGGGGAAATCATCATGGACAACAAGAATCTGTTCAGTCTTGCGGGAAAGACCGCAATCGTGACCGGAGGCGAACGCGGGATTGGTCTTGAGATCGCCTGCGGATTTGCAAGGGCCGGGGCCGACATCGTGATTGCCGGAATGCTCGAATCCGAATTTGCACACGCATCCGGACTTGTCAAGAAAGAGGGAGTTGAATGCACCGTAATTCCCACAGATGTTTCAAATGAGGATTCGGTGAAAAACATGGTGAAGCGCGTGAAGGAAACTTTTCCGCGCATCGACATTCTGGTGAACAATGCCGGAACGAACAGCCAGCATCCGGCTGCGGAAATGCCGCTCGACGCATGGAAGAAAGTGATCGACGTCAATCTGACCGGAGTGTTCCTGGTCAGCCGCGAAGTCGGCAATGTCATGATCGCGCAGAAGGGCGGAAGCATCGTCAACATCGCCTCGATGTCGGGGCTTATTGTGAATCCGCTTCCGCAGACGCAGTGCCATTACAACACCTCCAAGGCCGGAGTCATCATGCTGACGAAGTGTCTGGCGGCCGAATGGGCGGACAAAGGCGTCCGCGTGAACGCCATAGCGCCGGGAATCATGCGGACACCGCTGACGGCGAAACGCCTCAACAATCCGGACGATCCGGTCGTCGGAAAATGGCTGAACAATACGCCGATGCACCGCGTCGGCACGCCGGACGAACTGGTCGGCGCGGCTCTGTATTTCGCCGGGAACGCATCGACTTTCACGACCGGAGCCATTCTTTCGGCTGACGGCGGATACACCTGCTGGTGATGCAAATCCATGAGAATCAGAAACAAAGGCATGCTGACGAACCACGGCAACAGGCAGGGACGGAAAATCGTCGCCGAACTGCTGGACGCCGGACTTGACGCGCTGGATCCGTATGCCCGCGTAAAGAAGCTTGTCCGGGTCGAAAACAACCGCATCATTCTGGAAGGCAAAGAGTTCGAGATGAAGGACGATCCGCATTCCGGACCTGCGGTGTACGACCTCCGTGATTACGACCGTGTCTTTGTCGTCGGAGCGGCGAAAGGCGTTCAGCGCGCTGCGCTCGCGCTGGAAGAAGTCCTCGGCGATGTTCTGACCGGCGGACATGTGATCGGGAAGCACGGGGAGGAGATTCTCTGCCGCAAAATCGGCGTAACGCTTGCCGGACACCCCGTTCCGGACGAATATTGTGCGGAGGGCTGTGCCAAAATCGCCGCTCTTGCCCGCGGCATCACGAAACGCGACCTGGTATTCACGATTTCAGGGAGCGGCTGCGGCTCGCTTATGACGTATCCGGCCGACGGCATTTCCATTGCCGACATTGCCGGATTCACGCACATGATGCAGATCGAAAAAGGCGTTCCGACCGGAGACCTCAATCAGGTGCGGACGCATATCGACAGGTTCAAGGGCGGACGCCTTGCGCGTCTGTTCCAGCCGGCCGCGCTTGTGAACCTGACCACGGCTGACCCCTCGAAAATGGGGACGCCCGTGCTCCGGATGAGCTATTTCGAGATGCTCCGCCGCAATACGTTTTTCCCGCCGATGGCGACAGCGACGACGTATGCCGACGCGATCGGAATCATCCGCAAATGGGACGCATGGGAGCGCACGCCGGAATCCATCCGCAAACATCTGCTCGCAGGACGCCCGGAAACCGACAACATGACTGTGGATGAGTACGAAAAACTCAATGCGCGCCTGTTCGGCCTGATCTTCAAGGATGCGACGGTGTATCCGGCGGTAAGAAGAAAAGCGGCGGAATTCGGACTCGAATGTCGCATGCTTTCCGAATACATGCAGGCCGAAGCCGCCGAGGCCGGAAACGTCAATTCGCTGATGGCGCTCTGCGCCGAAAGAATGGGCGAACCATTCCGTCCGCCGGTCGTGCTGATGACATCGGGGGAAACGGTCGTCACGGTCGGCGGTGAATCCGGGATCGGCGGAAGAAATCAGGAGTATTGCACCGCCGCCGCGCTCAATCTGAAAGGCAGCGGACGCATCGTGTTCGGCGCGGTGGATACCGACGGCACGGACGGTCCCGGCGGACTGAAGCTCGCAGGAGCGCCGGAGTGTCTCGCCGGAGCCATTGTGGACGGCGAAACCTGCGCCGAGGCGCAGCGGGCCGGAATCGATCTGCGCGCCGCGCTGAAGACACATGGGACTTCCGAACCGCTGTGGAAACTCGGATGCGGCGTGTCGGCGGAATACGGAGTTTCCGCTCTCGATCTTGGAATCATTCTGATTCAATAATAAAATGCTGTGCACTGAACTTTGAATGTTTATCTTTCAGTGATTCGGGTGGACAGGGGAAAAACGGAGGTTTGTCCCGGTCCAACAGGTATCTAAAAAAACGAGCGCAAAAAATAATTTTTTTTTTGCGCAGGGTGCAGGGCTCTTTGAGTCCTGCCGAGGGGGAAGGGGCGAGCAGCCCCTTGGAAATGGAAATCAGTCATCCTTCAGAACAAAGCCTGACAAAACAGGGAGGAAAATATGTCCGGAACATCCATTCGCTCTATCAGGGCAAGAGAGGTTTACACCAACCGCGGCATGCCCGGTGTGGAAGCCGTCGTCACCACCGAAAACGGAGCTCAGGGCGCTGCAATGTGCACGTCCGGAGTCTCCATGGGCTCGCACGAAGTAGCCTTTTCACTGGACGGCGGGACGCGTTTTCGCGGCAAAGGCGTTCTCAAGGCAGTCGCGAACGTGAACGGAATCATTGCTCCGGCGCTCGCCGGAATCGACGCAGCGGATCAGCTTAAGGCGGACCGCGCCCTGATTTCGGTCGTGCCTGACGCCAAACTGAAATTAGGCGGCAACGCCGTGGCGGCGGTTTCCGCGGCCATTCTCAAAGCCGGGGCGAATGCGTCAGGCATACCGCTTTACAGACATATCGGCGGAGCGAGCGCCCGGTATCTTCCGGTTCCAGGAGTGGGCCTTGTCGCGGGCGACAGCCGCTACGGCGGCGGAATCACCACGCCCGGAGGCAAGCCCACCATGTCGGTCATGTGCTATGGCTTCGACACTTTTGCCGACGCATCGTACGCGTGCTGGGAGATTCAGACTCGCTGGGCCGAGAAAATGAAAAAACTTTTCGGGGGAACACCGAGTCTCCGCGACTTCATTGTCATTCCGGAAGGCGTGTTCAGGAGCGACCTTGAAATCTGGGATGCCATGGCGAAAACCGTCGCCGAAGCCGGATACGAGGGCCGCGCGGGATTCCAGATGGACGTTGCCACCGACACCTATTTCAACAGGAAGGACAGCAGATATTACGGACTGTTCGACCGCACGCCTAAAACCAGAGACGAACTGTATCAGTTCTATCTCCGGATTGCCGGGGAATTTCCATTCCTGATAATTGAAGACCCATTCAACGAGGACGATTACGAAACAACCGCTTCGCTGACGAAGGAAATCGGAATCCAGATCGTCGGCGACGACCTGTTCACCACCAATCCGAAGCGCGTGGCTTACGGCATTTCCAAAGGCGCGGCCAACACGATTCTGCTCAAGGTGAACCAGGTCGGAACCATTTCGGAAGCACTGGAAATGATCCAGTACGCCTACAAATTCGGATACGCGGTCATGCCGTCGGACAGCCGCGGCGAAGGCGCCGCCATCGCTGATTACGCCGTCGGAATCAATGCCGGTTCCGTCCGTGAATGCGGCATGGGTCCGCGCGCAAACCGTTTTCTCGAAATCGAATCGGAACTCGGCAAATCGGCAAAATTCATCGGGGCCAGAGGGCTCAAGGGTTTCAGAAATCAGAAACGGGCGGACAAATACGCCGGAAAGGAATGATTTTCATGTACAGACAGTATATCGGCGGGAAAACGGTCGAGGGGAACGGGAAGCCGCTCGCGGTTCTGAATCCCGCGACCGGCGAAACAATCGCCGAATTCAAGACCGCAACGGCAGATCAGGCGGAAGCGGCGCTCGAAGCCGCGCGCGGCGCGTTCAGAACGTGGTCGGACGCGCCCGTCGGAGAACGCATCGGCTGGATGCTCAGGCTCCGCGAAGCGTGCCTCGCGGAAAAGGAAAAGATCATTGCGCTGGTCTCGGCTGAATCGGGACGTGTTCCGGCCGCCGCAAAAGCGGATTTCGACTGGTTCATGATCAGCCTCGTCTACTACGGCGAGGAGGTCAAACGCCTCAACGGAGCAGTGATTCCGAGTCTCAGCATGCCTTACGGCGGAACATATTACATCGTCGAACGCCGCCCGGTAGGGGTCGTCGTCGGACACCTTGCGTGGAATTATCCGCTCGGCAATGCCGGACTCAAGATCGGCCCGGCCATGGCGTCGGGATGTCCGTGCATCATCAAACCGTCGAGCAGGACGCCGCTGGCAACACTGTACATCGGTGAACTCGCGGAAAAGATCGGACTGCCGGCCGGAGTGCTCAACATCCTTTCCGGACCGTCGGACGAAGTCGGACGCACGCTCAACTCAAGCACGATTCCGAAAATGATCACGCTGATCGGATCAAGCGAAACAGGACGCCGCATCATGCAGGAAGGCGCAGCATCCGTCAAGAAATATTCCTTTGAGCTCGGCGGAAACGCGCCCGTGATCGTCATGGACGATGCCGACATCGACAGAACCGCCTGCAATATCATTGCAAAAAAGACCGGATTCGCCGGACAGACCTGCGTCAATTACAACCGCATCTACGTCCATGAAAAGATTTACGACCGTCTCTGCGAGAGCATTGCGGCGCATCTGAAGGAAGTCGGTATAGGCGAGGCGTATAAATACAATCTCAGCCCGCTCATCAGCCGCGAATCGCGCGACCGCATGTTCGACCTGATCGGCGATGCTGTGAAATCGGGCGCGAAACTCGTTTGTGGCGGCAGGATTCCCTCCGGACATGAAAAGGGAAATTACATCACTCCGGCCCTGCTGAAGGACGTCAGCGATTCCATGCGCGTTTCCCGCGAGGAAATATTCGGCCCGGTGATTCCGCTCCAGCCGTTTTCCGAACTCGACGATGCGCTCAAAAAGGCCAATGATACGATCTACGGACTTTCGGCGTATTTCTTCGGACACGATTCGAGGGAGATCGGCAAGGCCCTGCGGACGCTCGACACCGGGGAAATCTTTGTGAACGGCGCGGACGGCAACGAACTGATTCCGCATTCCGGAACCAAGCAGTCGGGCGTGGGCGTGGACAAGTCGACCTGGTCCCTGGAAGAATATTTCGACTTCAAAACGATTGCGATGGTCCCGTAAAAGGAGGATTCGAGGAATGAAAAAGACAATCGACGTGATCGGAATCGCGAATCCTATCCTGGACCTCGTTCTGGAAATGGACCGTCTTCCGCCGACCAACACCAACGGAAGAATGAACGAATACTGCTTTCAGGGTGGAGGAAACGTCACAACAGCGCTGGCGGCATGCGGAAGACTCGGATTGAAATGCGCCGTCCTCGGAATCATCGGCGACGACATGGCGGGAAGAGCCAACATTGCTGATTTCAAGTTCAACCGCGTCGACACGTCGCATCTGATTGTCGACCCTGGAAAACGGACAAATTTCTGCGTCTGCATCACGGAACACGCCATCGGCGGAAAGGAGTTCATCAGCAAAGGCGGCGAATGCCGTCAGCTTGCGCTTTCCGACCTCGATGAAACGTTCATCAAGTCGGCGCGGATGATCCACATCGGCAATTTTACCACTGAGATCGTAAAAGCCTGTGAATGGCTTCACGAATCGGGCGGTAAAGTCAGCATCGATGCCGCGTATTACCGTCCCGACATTTACGAAAATTACCGTCATCTTGATATTTTCATCGGTTCCGAGACCTATTTCAGCGCAATGCCCGGAAAGCCGTCTGTGAAAGACGCGGTGCGCTCCATCCAGGCACAGGGACCTGAAACCGTTATTTTCACGTTCGGGGAAAAGGGATGCGCCGGTGTTTCAGACGGACGGTATTTCGAGGCTCCGGCGTTCAAGGTCGAGGCCGTCGACACGACCGGAGCGGGCGATGTGTTCCACGGTGCCTACGACTATGCGTATCTTCAGGGCTGGAAAGCCGAGGAATGCGTACGCTTCGCATCAGCGGTTTCCGCGATCAAATGCACGCGTCCGGGCGGACGCTCCGGAATTCCGACTTTTGAAGTGCTGGAAAGATTTTTGAAGGACGGCGTCATCGACTATACGGAAATCGATGCGCGCGTCCGCCGCTACAAACGCGGCTTTCTCGGCGAATAATAAAACAACAAACAATAACGGAAGGAAACAGAAAAAATGCTCAATTACCAGGTAAAGATCGGATTGATTCCCATTCGGCGCGACTGCACCCCGAGACCGGGACTCTTCAATTGGGAAATCACCGAGGCGCGCTGCAGGAAAACAGTAAAATATATCGAGGATCATTTTACGGGAGACAAGGTCTCTTTCGTCGACCTGAAAGGCATCAATCCCGTTGAAGTGCTTTACTCGGAAAACGACATTGAGGCAGTGCTCGCGCGGATGCGTGCGGAAAAAGTCGATGCCATTTTCATCATCAACGGCAACTTCGGCAACGAGGAAGCCGCCGCCATGGTGGCGGAAGCACTGAGGCTGCCCGTCCTGCTCTGGGGACCGCAGGACGATGTATTCGATCCGGACGGCATGCGCTATACGGACAGCCAGTGCGGACTGTTCGGCACCAGCCGCCAGCTTCTTCGCTTCAGCATTCCGTTCACGTATATTGAAAACTGCCGTGTGGAGGACAAGATTCTTGCCGACGGACTGCGGAGTTTCATTTCAGTCGTGTGCATGGTGAAGAATTTCCGCGGGATGCGCGTCGGTCAGGTCGGCATGCGCCCGAAACCGTTCTGCAGCGTGATCTTCAACGAAGGCGAGCTCATGCAGCGGTTCGGGATGCACGTCATTCCCGTGAATATCGCTGTGATCATCGACAAATACAACCGCATCCTCCGTGAATGCGGCACCGAACTCGAATCAGGCACAAAACTTCTTTCCGAACGTTATCTGATGGACGATCTGACGCCGCCCATGCTGAAAAAAATCTACGCGTTCGTCCTGCTTTACAGGGAACTTTTCGAGGAATACCGCCTGAACGTCATCTCCTCCGAATGCTGGACCGCTATGCAGCTGGCCGTCGGAGCCATGCCATGCACGGCTTACAGCGTTCTGGCCGACATGGGATACCTGGTGAGTTGCGAAAGCGATCTTCACGGTGCGATCACCATGTCGCTTCTCTCCTGCGCCGCGCAGGGCAGAAAAACGCCGTTCTTCGGCGAGTTCACCGTGCGGCATCCGACGGACCGGAATGTCGAACTTCTATGGCACTGCGGCCCGTTCGCCTATTCGGTCAAGAAACCGGAATGCAAGGCCCGCGAGGTCAACATGCGTCAGTGGTTCCAGGTCAAGGACGGAAAATTCACCATTGCGCGCTTCGACCAGGACAACGGGGACTACCGTCTGCTCAACGGCACATGCGAAAGTGCCCAGGGGCCATACACGTTTGGAACGTATCTCTGGGCGCGCTTCAAAAATCTTTCCGCCTGGGAAAAAAAGCTCATTTACGGCCCCTATATTCACCACATGGCGGAAATCGAGGGCGACTACACCGCCGAGCTTCGCGAATTCTGCAAATACGTCCCGAATCTCACGCCGGATTCGGCCGAATGACACAAAAGGAGATATAAAATGCTTACCGATCTTGCTTCGATTCTGAAAATCGCCGAAAAACGCGGATGCGCCATCCCCGGATTCAATGTCTACAACATGGAATCCGTCATGGGTGTCATGGCCGCGGCCGAGGAAACAAAAGCGCCTGTGATCTTCATGGTGTACAGCCGCCTATTCGACAACGTGAACGGCGCGCTCATTGCGCCCATGATCCTTGAGGCCATCCGCAGACTGCCGACTCCGGCGGTCTTCCATCTGGACCACGGCGCGGGAATTCCGGAGGTCATGCGTGCACTCCGCTACGGCGCTTCGAGCGTGATGATTGATGCCTCCACGCTGCCGCTGGAGAAAAACATCGCAAAAACGAACGAAGCCGTCCGTCTGAGTTCCGAATGCGGCGTCCCTGTCGAAGGCGAACTCGGACACATCGGTTCGACAGCCGACGAAAAAATGAGCGAATACACCGATGTCTCGGAAGCAAAGCGCTTTGCCGCCGAAACCGGCGTGGCCGCAATGGCGGTCATGGTCGGAACGGCTCACGGACACTATAAAAAAGCACCGGTGCTTGACATTGAGCGTCTCAAACGCATCCGCGAAACCACGGGAATCCCGCTTGTGCTTCACGGCGGTTCGGGCGTACCGGACGATCAGGTGCGCATGGCCGTCGCCGCTGGTGTGCGCAAAGTCAATTTCGGAACCGACGTCTGCTGTTCGTTCCTTGACGGAGTGTTCGCGGCGGACCGCAGTAAGACGGCTCTTGACGTCTTCATGCGCGGACCCGTGACGGCGGTAAAAAACTATGCGATATCCAAGATTAAACTTCTGGGAGCCGCAGAATGAGACGCGAAGCCTTCATCATGAAACTGAAGCCCGGATGTGCCGCTGAATATCAGCGGCGGCACAATGAAATATGGCCGGAACTTGTCCGGAAACATTCCGAACACGGAATCCGGGACTATTCGATTTTCTTTGACAGAACTACCCTGACTCTTTTTGCGTTCCGCAGAATCACCGACGACGGAACCCCGGACGGCATGAAGGAAGAAGCTCTCGTGCGGAAATGGTGGGATTACAACGCCGATCTGATGGAATGTCATCCCGACCACGAACCGGTATGCATTCCGCTCAAAGAGCTGTTTCACATGGATTGAGTGCAGAAGACAGAATTGTCTTAATCCGGCCGGATTTCGATTTTTCAGAGCATGGAAATCCGGCTATGCGGTGCCGATTTTTTCACAAACAGACGAAGCCCCTCCCTTAAAGAGCGTCTTTGCGAACTCCTGTTTTTGACTACTGGTTCAGCGCCTTGAACCGGTTCTGGAATTATTTGTTCGGAGTTTCGGTTTTCTGACTGTCGATTCTGTCGAATTCAGCCTTGTCCGAAAGCGAAACACCGTTGTCGGCGATCTGGCCGTTGTCCAGGGGGTCTTCCTTTCTGGCAGCAAGATCTCGGAACATCTGCCGCATCCCGGCGGCGCCGCCGATGAAGAACCATACCGTCGTGACGGTGCCGATGGCGATCTGGACGATCACGGTCTTGATCCAGAAGAAATGTCCCCACCATTCCAGCGGCCACGGCGACACCGCGTTCCAGATTACAACGAATACGAAAAGCAGCAGGAACTGATATACGATTCCGTATCCGAATATGGACCATGCAAGAATTCTGTCGCCGCGCGTGTATTCCGGCGTGATTCCGATGAAGTTTTTCCACATGGTGCGCCATTCCCACACGAAGACCGGCTTTTTGTTGGGATCGTCGGAATATTTGCCGCGATGGAGAGCGCGTTCCAGATTATACGGTTTTTTGAACGTCAGCAGCGATACGCCGATGTATGCCGTCCACGAAAGAGCCATGGCGATAAAGGTGAACTCAATCGCATTGACCGGACAATTGATGTCGCTCATCTTCCATACGACAAACGGATGCAGCGGCGAACTGATCATTTCGAGGACGTGTCCTACAGCGCCGACAAGTTCGTGACGGTCAAGGAACGGGTAGACCGTTCCTGCCCAGTTGTTGCGCAGCAGAAGACTTCCGAACGTCGTGAAGAATCCGACACCCAGCGAAGCGTATGCTCCGGCCGTGTTTCCGAACCGGAAATAGAATCCGCCGATCATGATCGGCGAAGCGCCGGCGTTCCACAATCCCGACATGATCATCAGGAACATCCGCAGATATTCCAGCTGGGCGAGGAACAGCGATCCGACGATGAACATCACCCCCACGAATATGATGGTTCCGCGCAGCCACAGCAGGTGGGCGCGCGGCGACATGACTTTTTTATGGAGCGGGACCACGAGGTCCTGAACGATTCCGACCGTCGAATTGAAGATGCGGCTGTCATCGGTGGAAAGCATCAGCATGAACATCAGCAGCGTCATCAGCCCCATGAGCGCGCCGGGAAGCATCTTCCGCAGGGCCGCGGGTCCGACCATCTGACTGTAAAACGACTGGAATTGAGCAAAGATTTCCTTTGCTTCGCTTTCCCTGTCAGAGCGGATGTCGGCTGGCATATCGCCGGAGGTCATGCTTCTGACGAGAGTCTCCCTGATTCCGCCGAGATAATGCTGTTCAGGATTGCTCTGCTGGGAAAACCGGTTTGACGGATCGGTCTTTGATTTTTCAAAGTCGTGAAATTCGGGTTTGGCTGAATTGGAACGCGCGATCACGTCGTTTCTGACTTTCGGGTCGGAAATGAGTTCGACGGCCAGTTTCGAGCCGATTTCTGAGCGGACTTCACAGGCTTTGCGGGCAAAGTTGGGCGAACACATGAAAGTCAGAATGGCGATTGCAAGCAGAATGATGGAAACTCCTGCAAATCCGGAACACCATGTGCCGAGCAGACCGCCCATCTTGCCTTCATGGGCGCTTTTTGCCGCCGTATTTCCTCCGAAGAGCCAGTTGGCCCTGTAAAGCACGGACTGAAGCAGCGTCACGAAGAGCAGAAACGCATTGAAGTCGCGCAGATTTTCAATGTCGTATGGATTGAGAAAACTCTCACCGGAAGCACGGTCCATCAGGACGGGCAGGATGTCGCCCTGCCATGAAAAATTGATCAGGATGAAGACCGAAAATATGACGAAGATCGGATAGGAGATCAGCGCCTGGCAGCACCCCGTGACGATCAGCGATACCTGGCCTCCGGAGACCGCCACCGTCACGGCGAGAATCACGACAAGGCATATCAGCAGCCAGTATGTCGGGAATGTCGTCCCGAAAACCGTAATGAGCGGGTTCAGTCCGAGAAAATAGATGAAGAAACGCACGGCCACGGCGGGGCCGATCGAGTTCGTCAGAATTTCCGCCGTCACGCGGAGCGCGGAAGCGATGAAACGGAGTCTTTTGCTGTACCGCATTTCTATGAACTGGCCGAGCGAAAGCGCCTTCGTTTCACGGAAACGATAGGAGCAGAATCCGACAAGTCCGAGAAATATGCCTAAGGGCAGATATGCGGAGTTCCAGAATTCAAATGCGACTCCGGTGTGCATGTACTGCTGAACCAGCGCCACGAACGTGAGCACAGAAAGCGATTCCTCGAGCGAACCCATGATCAGGACATATCTTCCGCAGACGCGTCCGCAGGCGATAAAGTCGGAAACTCCGCGGACATACCGGCGGCAGTGGAATGCAAGTCCGACGATGGCACAGAGAGGGATCAGTGTAATGAGCCAGCCCGTAAGATTCATTTCAGTGGAACCTCGTTATTTTCAGACGGGATCCCGTCTGACGGAGCGCATGAGCGGAATCGAATGTTTTCAGCGTTCCTTACGAGCCATGGCGTGCGCGGAATGTGTACGGTCGATTCGGTAAAGTCGAAATCGGAATCCTCATATACGGCATAATCCGTTTTCGGAAGTTCGGTGAGAACGACGTCCTCGAACATGACATCCCTGATGTCGCCTTTGGCAAATGCATCGATGACGCACCCGGCGCTGACGGTGCCGCGGATTCCGGAAAACACAAGATTTTTCATCGATTTTGCTGTAGGTCCCAGTTTGCGGCCCCAGGCGTTGCTGTGCAGGGAAAAAGGCCGTTCGGCCTCAATGCGCAGATGAGTGAACATGCAGTCCCGTATCTCCAGCGATGCGCCTTGAAAATATTGCGCGGCGAAACACAGTCCCGTCCGCGAGCCGGTGATGACGCAGTTGTTCATCTGGACGTTCCGTATCACGCCGGTCCCGACTCCGAAGCGCACCGCGTTGCAGACCGTGGTAAGAATGCAGTTTTCGATGCAGACATTTTCGCATACAGGATCGGCCGCGCCGAAATCCCGGCATGCGCGGATTGCGATGCAGTCGTCGCCCGTCTCAATGATGCAGTCGCTCACCGCAACATTGCGGCAGCAGTCGAGATCCAGACCGTCGCCGTTCGGGGTGTGCATGGGATTCGTGATCCTCAGTCCGCTGATGCGGACGCCGCGGCAGTCGTAAAAGAAACAGTTCCAGTATGGCGAATCGACAAACTCGACATCGGATACCGTAACATTCATGCAGTGAAGAAAAAATATCATCTGCCCAGGACGCCAAGAGACGGTCTCATAGGAACAGACGATTGATTCGGGGAGTTCGTAGAATGCCGGACGGTTCCCGCAGATGCGTCCGCCGCCCCGGATCGTGACATTCCGGCAATGCGCGGCAATCAGAAAGTGCGCCCCGGAAACACATTCCGTTTCATAGACATGATTATCCGGAGAAAAATCGTCAGAGTTGTAATCGGAACGGTCGGGACTCGCCAGAAGGACTGCACCAGGTTCCAGTTCGAGGCAGCAGTCGTCCCGAAGATACAATGTCCCGCAGAGATACGTTCCCGGCGGAAAAACGATCGTCCCTCCCTTGTCTATTGCATGCTGAACGGCATGCGTATCCTTTGAAACGCCGTCGCCGGCGGCTCCGAACTCTTTGACGCTGTACATGAAAAAAATCCCCGGATTGTTATTAATTGGGTTGGCTCTGTCCTGCGTGATGACTGATTCTAATCCAATGGGCTGCTCGCCCCTTGAACCCTCGGCAGGACTCAGAGAGCCCTGCACCCTGCGCAAAAAATTAAATTTTTTGCGCCAGTTTTTTCGACACCCGTCGACCAGGGTGCAAACATCAGTTTTTCCCCCGGCCCAACGAATCACTGAAAAAAACAGAAAACGTTCAGCACACAGTCATTTTAGCGCATTCATTACGCTTCGCAGTTGAATGCGGACATGCCGGGCGGCATGTCCGCACTCGAATCAGAGCGATTATTCCAGGAAGAGGATCGGGAAATTTTTGGCATCCTTTGCCTGATCCGTGGAATTGGCGCTGGTAATGGACATGTGGCCTTTCCGTTCCTTGCCGTCGTTGTCGTTGACCAGCACATTGTATCTGAAGCCGTTTTTCTTGAGGTCGTCGAATGTGACGCCTATGCTCTTGAGAGGGATTACGACAGAGTACATGGTCTGATTTTTCAATGTCTTTGTCGTACGCAGGCGAATCTGCTTTGCGACTTCCTCCTTGTTGAATCCGGATGGCGCCATCCAGATGTACGTTTCGGTTTTTCCGTCGTTGCCGAGACTGGCTCCGATCTCCCACTGTCCGTTCTGGTTCGGGAACAGGAACATCATCTGCAGACTGTCGCCGAAGAACATTTTTTCGCCTTTGAAGGGCTGGTTGTGAATGTCGTCCGTCACGAAGATCTGAAGGATAAGTTCATATTTCGTCGGATAGAAAACGGCATTGTAGACGGAAAGATCCAGCGTGCCGCCCCAGCGCAGGTGATCCGCATTCGGCAGACCAAAAATATCGGCCATGCTTACAAACTGCGAACGCTTCGTGCAGCTGAGGCTTACATAACCGCGGTCTCCCTTTTTGCTTTTTTCCGGAATGACGAGGATCGGCTGGACCAGCAGTTCGCAGGTTCCGGAGAGGCCGGTTGTCTTTGCTGAAAAGACAAGACGCTGTCCTTCTTTTGTCGCAGAGAAATTGCCTGCCGCGGAAAGTTCAGTTTCAAATGCGCCTTTTTTCCCGGCTCCGACTGCAATTCTGAATGTATTGGGAACCGCCGAGACGCCTTCCGGACAATTGACTTTCACTTCAAATGTCTTGTCTGAAGCGAACGGGTTGCTGACCTCGAATTTGAACATGCCCTTTTTCCCGGGTGTCAGTACGAGCTTGCGTTCCGTTCCGAGCATCGGGGCGATGACGTCAAGTTTCGCATTCGCGGGAGTCATGCGCAGGACGCAGGGTTCAGACGAAATGTCAAACGACAGTACGCCGCCCTGTATCTTTACGGGAATGATGTTTCCGTAGAGGTCAATGGCTTCCGCCGATTTTGCATCCGTGCGGAACAGCATTGTCTGCTTTCCATAGTCCCTGGACAGCGTCCACATCGGGAACATGACCTGGCTCCGGTTCTCAAAACGATAGGCGGTTGCATCGCCTTTTACTTTCTGGACGCCTTTGAATGCAGCATCGCGGAATACGCCTGCGATCATGTTGTAGGTGACGTAGGCGGCACGCGGGCAGAGGTCGGGGGTAAGAATGCCGTAGGTCGGTTCTCCAGGCTTGCTGGCCCAGCCTTTGTTGCGGAGATTGTACCAGGTATAGCCGATGGATCCGTTCGCCCATGCATCGAAGAGCTTCTTGAACAGATTTTCCGCTTCAATGCTGTCGTCGAGAGTGGAAAACGCGCACTCGTTGGCGAACCATTTCTGCTTCATGCTGTATTTTTTGATGATGTCCAGGGTCGCTTCGATCTGATACATGCTTGTTTCGGCAGGAGTGTGATAATGGACTGCGACCACATCGCCGATACCGGGATTCTTTCTGTAATACTCGTCAGCCCAGGAACTGGTCACACCGCCCCAGCTTCCGGAAAGAAGCATCGCGTCGGGATTTCCCGCCCTGAGTCCGCGCTGGGCCGCTTTTTCATATGCCGCATAAAGCTCCGGGGTGAATTCCTTCCTGAGATTGACCTCGTTGTAGTCCTCGAACATGCGGACGCGTCCCTTGAGTTTTCCGACGAATTCGCGGACGTAGTTCTCATACAGGTCGAGTTTCGGATAGCGGAACGCCGCAAGTTTTTTATCAGTGTCAGATGCCCAGGCCGGAGCATACCCGACAGTCTCCTGAATCTCGATTCCGCGTTTGCCGAGAATGTCAATGACTTTTTCGCACCGTTTTATCCGCCATACGCCGGGCTCTGGATTTATAAAAAGCCAAAGCGAGCCGGTCCTTGAATGATTGAGTCCGGCAAGCGCCATGTAGTCGGCCATGGTCACGACTTCATCCATTGGATACACGTATAAATGGGCGACAATGCTGAACAGGAAATCATTCGTGAACAGCCTCGGATAACGATATGCCGGATGCATGGCCGCAAAACGGATTTTCCGGGAATGCGTAAAACCGTCCGCGCCCTCTTTCGCAATGCTGTAATTTACAGAATATACCCCTGCTTTCACCGGCTTCTTCAGGGAAATGACCGCATGTTCACCGGCCTTGAATTTTCGCGCGATCCTGCCGGAATCGATTTTTTTGCCGGAAAGGTCGGTCGTTTCAAATTCAAAGCGGACCTGCGCCTCCGATCCCTCGTTGAAGACCGTGAAAGACGGCGCTGCCGCGTTTTTATTCAGGTCGTACACATACACTTCGCCGTTCCCGGCCGTAAAGCGGCAGAATACGCCTTTCGGCTCAAGCGTCACCTTGCCGACATATGCTTCTTTCGCATCGCCTTTGCCGCATTTCAGGATAATCGATTCAAGCCGTGAATGAAAGGGAACCGTTCCGGATTTCTTAAATGTGCGGATATCCAGCGGGATGACGGCTGTCTTCATGCCGTCCGCGCCCGGCATGAATTTTGCAGGAGCCGACAATATGGATTTGCCTGACCTGTAAGCCGGATAGCCTCCGGGAAGGGTAACAGTCCAGACCGCGGCTGTTTCCAGCCGGTTTCCGGGATCCGAAACTTCTATTTTCAGATCCGCTTTTTCAAATTCGGGGAACATCCTTTTTACGGCAATGCTGATTTCTCCCGGCTTGCCTCCCGGAAGTGCGACTTGACGAAGCGTTCTGCCCTTGACGGCCACAGCGTCGTCCGGCGAATCTCCTGCCGGATCGAAGAATGTCTGTTCTGCGAATGCCGATGCCGCACCGATCAAAAGCAGCGGCAACACCGAAAGAAACCCTGATTTCATTTTTCTCCTTGTCTTTTTCTGTTGTTGTTTCCGATCAAACGATCTATTTAAGACTCTGTCTATACAAACCTCCGGAGACGTCCGATCCGGGGGAATGGAATCGATACAGGTAAAAACTATAACTAAATTCCTCCGACGACGCCAGATCCGGGGAATGGAATCGTATAGTACACGGCTAAACTAAGCTTTTTCGACCCGGCATTGTCGAACAGGGCGGAGTGTCCGTCGGCGAAAAAGCCGCTGCTTTTCCTGTCATGTGGAAAGGCCACAGCCGTTTTAGAATCGGTATTGACATATTTGAACGTATAA